>CAJVZA010000005.1 GCA_913009315.1 uncultured Hippea sp. | reverse complement strand
TTCCCCTTCCACCGCCCTTTTCATGTTTTCCCCTGCCATGTTTTCCCCTAAATCCTACGGCATGAGAATCGTCAATCATTGTCATAGCGTTGTATTTATCAGCGAGATCGCAGATCTCTTTCAGCGGAGCAACGGATCCGTCCATTGAAAAAACACCATCTGTGGCAATAAGCAATTTATCCGCATTATTCGATTCGGCTTCTTTTAACCGATTTTCAAGTTCAGTCATATCTCTATTTCTGTATCTGTATTTTTTTGCTTTACACAGCCTGATTCCATCGATGATGCTGGCATGATTCAGTTCATCGCTGATAACAGCATCATTTTCTGAAAGGATTGTTTCAAAAAGTCCTCCATTGGCGTCAAAGCAGGATGAGTAAAGTATCGTATCATCGGTTTTGAGAAACTCTGAGATCTTTCCTTCGAGCTCTTTGTGGATCTTCTGTGTTCCGCAAATGAAACGTACAGATGAAAGGCCGTATCCCCATTTCTCCAGGCTCTTTTTCGCAGCCTCAATGATTTCAGAATTGTCGGCCAGTCCAAGATAGTTGTTGGCGCACATATTCAGTACCTTTCGGCCGCCGGAAACCTCAATATTTGCTCTTTGAGGTGTCATTATTACCCGTTCGTGTTTATAGAGTCCGTCCTTTCTGATTTGAGCTAAGACAGCCTCGTACTGACTTTTTGTTGATTCATTCATGATTAAATATTTGACCAGTCAAGTATCACCTTGCCGGAATTTTCACTTTTCATCAGTTGAAACCCCTTATCGAACTCTTTATATGAAAGCCTGTGGGTAATGACAGGTGCTATATTTAGGCCGCTTTGAAGCATAGCCTGCATCTTGTACCATGTTTCAAACATCTGGCGTCCGTAAATGCCTTTCAAATTTAAGCCGTTGAAGATTACCTTCTGCCAGTTTATCGATGCTTCCGGAAGGAGACCCAACAGTGCTATTTTGCCTCCATGGAACATTACATCTATCATATTGACAAGCGCATCAGGATTGCCGGACATCTCGAATCCTACATCAAATCCCTCTTTCATGTCAAGTTCCTTCATTGTATCACGTAAATTTTCTTTTGTAATGTCAACCGCTTTATCGACACCCATTTTTTCTGCAAGAGCTAACCGATATTTATTGATATCCGTGATTACGATATGTCTTGCGCCTGCATGTCTTGCTATTGCTGCAGCCATTATTCCGATTGGTCCTGCCCCGGTTATCAAAACATCTTCTCCCAGCAGATCATACGAAAGTGCCACATGAGTTGCGTTTCCAAGCGGGTCAAAGATTGAAAGAATATCGGTTGGAGTTGATTTATCGCAATGCCATACATTAGAGACGGGAATCGACAGATACTCTGCAAAACAGCCCGGACGGTTAACCCCGACTCCTTTTGCATTCGGGCAAAAATGCCTTCTTCCTGCGCGGCAGTTTCTGCATTGTCCGCATGTGATATGGCCTTCGCCGCTGACCAGCTCGCCTATTTTTACATCTTTTACATTGCTTCCTATCGCTTCGACTCTGCCGACATACTCATGGCCTACAGCCATTGAAACAGGGATTGTATTTTGAGCCCATTTGTCCCAGTTGTAGATATGAACATCAGTTCCGCAGATAGCCGTTTTTTGAATCTTAATAAGAACATCATCAATGCCGATCTTCGGTATCGGCAAATCATCAAGCCATAAACCTTGTTTTGCATACTTTTTTACAAGTGCTTTCATCTGAACCCTCTTATTTTTAAAAGTGCTTCTATTAATCTATGAACGACCATCTTCAGCCCTGAATCCGGAACACTCAAAATCAATAACTGTGTTTTTAGTGATCTTATCGTTAGTGTATCATCTGATTGGGAAGATAATAGACTATCTCCGGAAACAGCGTAAGTATGACAATGGCCAGGATCATTATAAGAAAAAATGGAAAGCTGTATTTTATGATATTGCTTGTTGTCTCGTTTGATATGCCCTGAATAACGAACAGACTGAAACCGACAGGAGGAGTAATTTGTGCAAGCTCAACCATTATGACAAGGAAAATTCCGAACCAGAGAGGGCTAAAACCGGCAGAAACCATAATTGGTAAAATAATCGGCAGGGTCATTACTACCATAGAGATACCGTCCAAAACCATTCCCATCAGCATATACATGATGCCAATTACGACAAGAAGCATATATTTTGATAAACCTAATTCAGCTACAAACAGACTCAGAGCTCTTGCTATTCCTACAAATCCTACAACTTGAGAAAGAAATGCGGCGCCTGTTACTATAAAGACAATCATTGCAGTTGTTTTTACGGAGCTCATAAAGGCATTTTTAAGCGTTGCAAAAGTCAAACTTTTAAAGAGCAGTGCTGTTATAAGAGAACCGACAACACCGAGCGCCGCAGCTTCCGTAGGAGTTGCAAAACCGAGGTAAATACTTCCAAGTACAATCACTATTAAAGCAAAGACAGGGATAATTCCGGCCGATGCAATTAATTTTTCCTTCAGGCTTTGTTTTGTGGTTTCTTTGGGCACAGTAGCAGGGTTTATCAGGCTGTAAATTGCTATATAGGTTGAATAAAATCCTCCAAGCATAAGTCCGGGAAGTATGCCGGCTGCGAACAGTTTTCCTATCGATGTATTTGAGAGTACTCCGTAGATTATCATTATGATACTTGGAGGTATCAAAAATCCTAATGTGCCGGCTCCTGCAAGAGATCCTACCGACAAACCTCTGTCGTAGCCTCTTTTTGATAATTCATTCAGTGTAATTTTGCCTATAGTGGCTGTTGTGGCTGCGCTTGAACCGGAAACAGCAGCAAACATCGAGCATGCTATAACATTTATGTGAAGCAGCCGTCCGGGAACTTTTGTCAGCCATGGTACCAATCCGTTAAACAGTTTTGAGGAAAGATCCGTTTCGTATAACAGCTCACCCATTAAGATAAAAAGTGAGAGCGACGCCAGCGACCAGGAATCGGTGCTGTTCCATATTGAATTAGCCATAAGCCCGCCTATTTTATTCCATATAAAGATGGCAGGCGGCAGATTAAAGTTATAAAGCAGCATCAGAGTAATTCCTGTGGAAAACAGAGAGAAACCGATCCAAAGACCTGATAATAAGAATGTAAACAGGATTACAAAAAGCAAAACCGTGAGAGTTAGGGGATCGGAAATCATCGCAGTTTTTTTAACAACATAGCAAATAGTTCAAGACTAAAAAGAAGAAATCCCATGGTAATAAAAAGTTGAGGTATAAACAGCTTTGTTTGAGCAACAGTGTCGGCGCGTATGTCAAGGCTAAAGGATTGATAAACCATAGTAGTAGAAAAATAGAGCGTAATCAGACTGATAAACAGTGCTATGGCAGTTGCGGCAATTGATAGAAGTTTAGCAGATCTTTTGCCGAGCGCAGAGGAAAGTACCATGATTTTTATATGAACACCCTCTTTTAAAGTAAAAGCAAGTGCAAACATAACTACGCCGACAAACAGATAGGCGCTGTACTCATCGGTTATCATAATAGATGAGTGAAACAGGGATCTATATAATATGTTTATAAAAATCAATAACACCATGATCGATAATAATAAGGCGGATAGATATGCTCCTATTTTCGAAAGAGATTCTATCCGCTTTATTATTTGATTGATCATCTAATAAATTGTTCCACCACGTTCTTTTCCTGACTGTTTGCATTTGCAAGAAATTTATTGATTACCTTTTTGGCTGCCTTATTCATAGCAGCTTTCAACCTGTTGGTTACTCCCGATACAATCATGCCATGATTCTTGATGGTTATCAGAGCATTTTTATTGTACGATCGGGATCTTTTCCATTGAAAGCTTTCTGTTTCTCTTGCCGCTCTCAGCATTGCATGCTTTTGAGATTTTGATAATGCATTCCAGTAGTCTAAATTGATTGTTACCATATTAAGAGGATATGCGTAGTTAATCTTTTTGAAATGATTCAGCACTTCCCAAAATTTCCCGTTTTTTGCAGATTCTGCCGATGTTAAGACGCCGTTAACCAGTCCTGTGCGCAGTGCCGAGTAGAGATCTCCCCATGGCATCGAGACGGCAGACGCTCCAAGATATCTCAAAAATTCAGCTCCATTTCTATCGTATGTTCTAATCTTTACATCTTTCAGATCGCCGGCGCTTTTTATCGGTTTTTTTGTAACAAGACCACTTGGCGGCCATGGCGCAGCATACAGAAATTTTTGATTCCATTTAAGGGCTGCTTTTTTATAGAGCGGCTTTGACAGTCTGTAAAGCCTCTTAGCTGCTCTGTAGGAAAGCACAAGTCTTGGAAGTGAGCTGATACCGAAAACATGTGCACTGCCTGATACCACACCCATCAAAATATCGGACATTGGCACCTGACCTTCCTTGACAACTCGCAGGAGTTCGGCGCCCTTGAATCCCAAGCTGCCCCCAGGATATACGGTTATCTTCACTGTGCCGTTTGTATATTTATCAACGAGTTTTGCAAAATGAATTGCCCCAAGTGTGTGTATACTTGTGGGTCCGTATATTGCATTGAGATTCATTTTTGTAATCTTAGCTGCCTTGGCATTATAACCCGCAAAACAGATTATTCCGGCAAGCAGTAAAATCGATAAAATTTTCTTCACTTTTCTCTCCTTAATAATTTTATTTTTTTCCATATCCTCCACCACCCGGTGTTTCGATTCTTAGGATATCGCCCTCATGCAGCTTTGTATTAAATTTGGAGGGCATTTTAAAAGTTTCCCCATTCATTATTATGATGTTTTTACCTTTACCGCCATCGTCACCTCCTTTTAAGCCATACGGCACCCCCTTTCTTCTTTCAGATAAAACCGTTACCTCTGCATCAGAGGTAAGCTGCAGCTCTCTTGTTAAACCGTTCCCTCCGCAAAATTTGCCTTTGCCGCCCGATGCTTTTCTAATAGAATATTCTCTTATTATAAACGGATAGCTGTATTCGAGTGCTTCAATTGGTGTGTTGAGTGTATTTGTCATATGAGAATGCACGGCACTTTCTCCGTTTCCCCCGGAAGAAGCACCCATTCCTCCTGCCAATGTTTCATAATATGTGAATGGATTGCCCGTTTTTTTATCAATACCTCCAATTGCAATATTATTCATTGTTCCTTGCGATGCAGCAGGTATTATATCGGGCAATGCTTTTGAAAGTGCCCCTAAAATTACATCAACTATTCTTTGAGATGTTTCTACATTGCCTCCGGCAACAGCTGCAGGAAATGACGCATCTACCACACTGCCTTTTTGCGTTATCAACTCTATTGGCCTCAAACATCCTGCATTTGTCGGGATATTTTCCTTAACCAGCGACCTAAAAACATACAAAACGCATGACAGGGTAATTGCATAGACGGCGTTAACGCTGCCCTCAACCCGATCATCGGATTTTGAGAAGTCTATTACGGCCTTGCTGCCGTTGATTGTGATACTGACATTTATTTTAATATCTTCTCTGCCTGTACCGTCATCATCAAGATAATCCTCAAATTCGTATTTACCGTCAGGTATATTTTCTATCGTTTTGCTCATAATCTTTTCAGAATATTCAATTAAACTTTTTGAGTAAAAATTTACCATATCAAGGCCGTATTTTTCTATTAATTCCTCGGTTCGTTTTATGCCTGTTATGTTGGCCATAATTTGTGCCGAGAAATCTCCTTCTCTTTCATAAGGTGTTCTGACATTATTCAAAAAGAAACTCATCAGCTTTTCATCCAATTTACCTTTTTCCATAAGTTTTAGAGGCGGTATAATAATACCTTCTTGAAAAATGTTTGTAGAAAGCGGCATAGAACCTGCGCTCATACCTCCCACATCCGAGTGATGAGCCCTGTTTCCTGCAAAAAATACAGGTTCGCGGACGCCCTCAGCAAAAATAGGTGCAACAATCGTAATATCAGGCAGATGCGTTCCCCCTTTGAAAGGATCATTTAAGACAACCATGTCTCCTTTTTCAAATTCAAAATTCTTAATGGCTTCTTTTACGGAAAGAGGCATAGAACCTAAATGAACAGGTATATGTGCAGCTTGCGCTATAATATCGCCATTTTTATCAAACACAGCGCAGGAAAAATCGCGTCTTTCTTTTATATTCGGTGAGAAGGCAGTTCTATTCAGCGATACACCCATCTCTTCGGAAACGGAAGATAATTTATTCTTGAAAACTTCAAGTAATATAGGATTAACCTTCACTTTTTGCTCCCTGTACATTTATAATCAGATTTCCGAATTCATCTACTTTTGCAGAACTGTCCGGCGGCAAAACAATGGTAGATGAATACTCCAAAATTATGGCCGGACCTTTGATTATATTACCGCTTAAAAGTTTGTCACGCAGGAGAATATCTGTCGCAACAGATTGTGAATCAAAAATTACCTTTTTTTTGCCGATAATAGCTTTCGGATCAATATCCCCGATTACAATTCTGTTTTTTTCAAATACAGGCTTTTCAGGAATGCCTCGTCCCCGCAGTCTGATATTTACTATCTCAACCTCTTTTCTTCTATTTGCATAGCCGTAATTTTTTTTATGTGACTTATGAAAACTATCTATATAATTTTCATCAAAAGGAACCGTTATTTCATACGATTGTCCTACGTATCTCATATCGAGATATCTTTCTAAATGCATTTTATTATGCCTGATGCCTTCTTTCGTTAGATCATTGACGGCCTCTTTTTCCAATGGTTCAAAGATTTTTTTCAGTCTGTTTGTATTTGTGTCTTTTCCCTGCATCATCACAGTCAGCGAATAATCTTTAATTATATCGGCCATAAGCATTCCGATGGCAGATAATATACCCGGATTTTTAGGTACAAGTACGGTAGGTATGTGAAGAAGCCGTGCTAAAAATACGGCATGCATTCCTCCTGCACCGCCAAAAGAGAAAAGTGTAAACTCTCTCGGATCAAATCCCTTTTCAACGGATATTACTCTTATGGCCTTTTCCATAGACGCATTTGCAACGGAGAGAACGCCTTCTGCGAGTTCCAATGCGGAAAGTCCAACCTCTTTTGCCATTTCTTCGAAATAGTGATCAAGTTTATCTGTGCCGAGCTGCATATTGCCGCCCAAAAAATAATCCGGAACAAGACGACCAAGAAATAGATTCGCGTCTGTAACGGTTATCCTTTCGCCTTTTCCGTAACAGATAGGTCCGGGATCTGCTCCGGCGCTTTCCGGTCCGACGCATAATGATTCACCCAAATCCCGGTAGGCAATAGAACCTCCGCCTGCACCAACGGTATGTATATCTATCATTGGTACCTTGACGGGCAGCTCGGATATCCTGGATTCAAAACTCAAGGGCAGATTGCCGTCAATCAGGCATACATCCGTAGATGTACCGCCCATGTCAAATGTAATAAGTTTATTGTAGCCTGCCATTTTGCCAAGCTCATAGGCGCCGACAGCGCCGCCGGCCGGACCTGAAATAATAGTTCTTACAGACTCATTCATTGCTACATCGGCGGAGATGCTTCCGCCGTTTGACTGCATAATTCGCAACTCATTATTTCCGATATCGTCAATTATGCATTTTATATATCTTTTCATTTTTGGCGATACGTAGGCATTGATTATGGTTGTTGACGTGCGCTCATATTCTCTGAATTCGGCAACTATTCTGTGCGACAGAGAAATGGGTATCTGCAGTTTTTCGAGAGCTTTTTGAATCGCCAATTCATGTTTCGGGTTTAGATAAGAAAACAAAAAGCATACGGCTATAGATTCAATTTGCTCCTTTTTCAAGTTCTTTATAATTTCGTTCAGCGAAGATTCATCTATCTCATCGATAATTTTGCCTTCAAAATTAACTCTGCATTTAACACCGAATCTTAATTTGTCAGGGACCAGAACAGGTTCTTTTCTATATGACAAGTTATATAGTTCGCTTCTGTTTTGTCTGCCGATTTCGATAATGTCTTCAAAACCTTTGTTTGTAATTAGTGCACATTTTGCGCCTTTTCTCTCCAAAATAGCATTGGTCGCTACTGTAGAGCCATGAATTATTTTAAATTCTTTTGAACTTACCGCATGTTCTAAGCCTTTTAACAGAGAATCTGCCGGATTTGCCGGAGAAGACAATATCTTGTAAACCCCCCATTTGCCGTTTGACTTGTATATGAAATCGGTGAATGTTCCACCGGTATCTACTCCGATTATTTCCATTTTTCTTTGCCCGTACAATTTTTAATCATATTAAATCCTTGCTGCTGTTCTGCTTGATCGTAATAAAAGCACCTCTATCGATTTATGAATGACCAATTGAGTTACTAATCGGCATCCCCTTTCGCTGCAAATTATGACAATGGTTCCTCCGCTGCCTGCAATTTGTATCTTATCGACGGACTTGGACTTTTAATCTGAAGTGCCCGGAATCAACAGAGATGTTCTAAATAATTTCTCCACCCTGCATTGTTAAAAGATAATTTAATATTCAGCTTTTGTCAAGAAAAAAACAATGGAAACACAAGCGGGTCAGGACTTTACTTTTTACTCTTTCCAGAAAATTTATCTATAGTTGTTAAAAAAATAACTAAACTCACCATCCACTCCCTTTTGTTTCCACCTACGAGGTGGAAACAGGCACAGTGATCGCAATGACGCTCTTTGTCTTATTCTCTTTACCAGCATTGGAAAATTTGCGCCAATAGGACACATATTACTAATATATCTATAACTTATATTTCGACATTGAAATGACCGCAAGCGGTTTAATTTTCTGTTATATTCGTTATAATGGCATAAAAATAAGGAGAAATGATGAATACACTTACCTTTGGACATAGTCCTGATTCCGATGATGCATTTATGTATTATCCGCTCGATATACCTGAAAAAATTGACACGGAAGGACTGCATTTTAAGCAAATTTTGAAGGATATAGAGACACTAAACAGCCGTGCAATGGAAAAAAGATACGATGCGACAGCGATAAGCCTTGCAAGTTATCCGGATATTGCCGAAAATTACGCTATTATGGCAAGCGGAGCAAGTATGGGCGAAGGATACGGTCCCATTGTTGTGGCAAGAGAAAAGATGTCTCTAAATGAGCTGTCAAAATCGGTGATTGCAATTCCCGGTATATACACAACAAGTTTCCTTGAGCTTGAACTAATCCTTGGAAAATTCAGTTACAAAGTAGTCGATTTTGATAAAATTATAGATGCTGTCAAAAAAGATGAGGCCGATGCCGGTCTGATTATACATGAAGGTCAGCTTTCATACAGAAAACAGGGGCTTTTTAATGTATGCGATCTGTACGAATGGTGGAACAAAAAAACAGGCGGACTTCCGCTGCCGCTTGGAGTTGATGCAGTCAAAAGATCACTCGGAGATGAACTTATGCAAAAAATTGCAAGGGTTCACAGAAGAGCAATCGACTATTCATTAAGTCACAGAGAAGAAGCGCTTGATTACGCGGCCCGCTACGCAAGAGAATTAAAAAAAGAAGAAATGGACAAATTTGTTGGAATGTATGTAAATCGGAGAACCGTTGATATGGGAGAAGACGGCCTTAAGGCATCTCAACTGCTGCTTGATGAAGCATACAGAAACGGGTTTATAAAAAAAGCTGTAAAAATTGATCTCGTAAGAGGATAATTCCCAAAATATTTTTGGACAACTCTATTAATCAGGTCTAAAATCTGAATTCAGATTTTAGAATAATCGTTTATCGATAATATTGATAATAGAGATGCCCTTAAAAAGTCTGTTGAAACAGACAATATCTGATTGAACTGTTTCATTTTTATGATAAACTTGCAGCATGAATACTCAAACAACAATAGATATATCGGCTCGCAAAAGATCATCCCGCGTCAATTTTACCTGGCATCATATTGAGAAACCTAACAATAATGAGATTGACAATATTTGCTCAAAATACGATATTCCGGATGATTTCATAAGAGATCCGCTTGACAAAGACGAAAGATCGAGAATAGAAATAGAGAATGGTTCTCTTTTAATAATAATCAGGGTTCCATTAAAAAACAAAGGTTTGGAAATACCTTTTGTTACCATTCCATTGGGTATTATTCTCCCCAAAGAAGAAAATAAGGTTTTGACTGTCTCAAGTGATGAAGCACTGGTAAAACATATTATAAAGATAAGACAGAGAAATTGCGAAGATGACTCTACTTTACATTTTATTTTTAATCTTATATATAAGATAGCCATTCTTTATATCGAAGATCTTAAATCTATCAATAATTTAATTTCGGAATATGAAAATCATCTGCGTAAATCAATGCGGAATCAAGAACTTATAAGACTTTTTAACTTGGAAAAGAGTCTCGTTTACTTCACCACATCATTAAAATCAAATGAGATGATGCTTGAAAAAATGAGGGCGGTAAGGCAATATAGAAACATGTTAAATGATGTTGATATTGAAACGTTGGATGATATTATCATTGAGTATAAACAAGCCCTTGAAACATCTATGATCTATAGTAATGTCTTGAGCGGGATGATGGACGCTTTTGCTTCTGTAATCTCGAATAATCTCAACCAGGTAATGAAATTTTTAACATCATTTGCCATAGTCTTGACTATTCCAATTATGTTAAGCGGTATTTATGGAATGAATGTGGCGCTTCCCCTTCAGCGCAATCCGCATGCATTTTCTATTCTTATACTATCTTCGGTTATTTTATCGGGATTGACGGCGTTAGTATTCGTATGGAAAAAATGGTTTTGACAGCTTCATCTTGCGTATTATGAATAGAGGAATTGAGTCCTGGCCGGCAACATAGCATCTCGGGGTCGTGTCTTTGCGGGTTGTTGAAAAACCCTTAATTGTTGATACTGAAATCAAAAGGCATGTCGTAACACCTTTATTATCAACGCCTCTTGAGATTGCTTCGTCAGTTAATTCATTGTAAGGGCACAACCCTTTTATACCTTATAGGCAACCTTTTGTGAGCGCTTCCTCTTGCTCTTATTTGCAGGAGATTTCTTTTGTCGCTGATCAGTGATTTTGTCCTGTTTGGAAATTTCTTTATCGTTTGAGGCCTCCAAATTACCTCCGATATCTATAGGTTTTTTGAAAATTAGTAATATAGGACTGGCTATATATATCGATGAGTATGTTCCGCTGACAATTCCGACCAATAATGCAAAGGAGAAACCGTGAATTACAGCACCGCCGAAAAAAAACAGTACCGCTACAACGAGAAGAGTTGTTCCCGATGTGAGGATTGTTCTGCTGAGAGTCTCGTTTATAGCTTTATTGATAACCTTTTCGAACGTAGATTTCTTTTTATTAAGTCTGATATTTTCTCTTATTCTATCGTAGACAACTATGGTGTCATTCAGAGAATATCCTATAATGGTTAGAATTGCAGCCAAAATCTGAAGGGTGAACTGAAAATGGAATATTGCAATAAAAGCAAGCGTGACAAGAACATCATGAATCAAGGCTATAACAGCCCCAACCGCAAACCGAAACCTGAATCTTATACTTACATAAATCAAAATCGCAATTGTGGCTATAATGATCGCTAGAATAGCTTTTTCTTTTAATGTTTTACCAAACTTCGGACCGATGGAATTGACTGACCTGAGATCTATAGAATTGCCCGGGAAGCTCTTTTTTATTCCGCTGATTATCTTATCTGCAATACCTTTGGATTGAGTACTTTTGATTATCTTGTTAACATAGATAAGATATTCATCTGAAGAACCTACTGTTTGAACGGTGGGTGATCGGTACCCAAGTTTAACAACACTTTTCCTCAACTGTTTTATACTTATTGGTCTGCTTGGTTTTATTCTTACTTCAGTGCCGCCCTTGAACTCGATACCGTAGTTTAATCCAAACAGGGCAATATATACCAGTCCCGCCGCTATTACTACAGCGGAAATCATGATTGCTATCTTTCTTTTTCCGACAAAATCGATATTTATATCAGGTCTTACAAATTGCATATAGATTCCTTTTAAATACTTATTCTTTTTTTTGTTCCGCTTGAATAGAACAGATCAAAAATCAGTCTTGTAACTATGACAGCGGTAAACATACTGGCTATGATTCCAATACTCATTGTTACGGCAAAGCCTCTTATGGGTCCGGTTCCGAACTGATACAATACCAAAGCGGTAATCAATGTTGTTATGTTTGCATCAAGTATCGTAACAGTAGCCCGTTTGTATCCGGCTTCAATTGCCGACATAACTCCCCTTCCCACTCTAATTTCTTCTCTTATTCTTTCATAAATAAGAACATTGGCATCTACAGCCATACCGATTGTCAGCACAATTCCGGCGATGCCAGGAAGCGTTAAGGTTGCTTTAAATAATGCAAGCGCACCAAAAATAATAACTATGTTCAGTATCAATGCAATATCGGCAACTACCCCGGACATACTATAGTATACAACCATAAAGATGACTACGAGTGCGAAGCCCAACAATACAGATATCAATCCCTGATGTATGGAATCCGCTCCAAGTGATGGTCCCACCTGGGTTTTCTCATCTATAGTTATTTTAGCAGGCAGCGATCCGCTTCTTAAAACTATGGCCAGATCATGCGCTTGTCTTGTCGTAAACGATCCTGTTATCTGTCCGCTTCCTCCGCCAATACGTTCCTGAATAACAGGTGCTGAGTACACAACTCCATCCATAACAATTGCAAGCTTTTGACCTATATGAGATCCCGTGAAATTGCTAAATATAGTAGCGCCGTTAGAATTGAGAGTGAAAGCAACATAAGGCTGATTCAACGATCCGCCAAATCTAACGGCTGCACTTTTTATCATTGTTCCGCTGATTATGGCCTCTTTTTTTACAACAACAGGAGTTTTTGATATATCTCCGGTGGCAGGGTCAATATGCTGCTGATAAAGCAGAATATCATCGGCAGGCAGTTCTCCGCTTATAGCATTGGAAATCTTTACACTATCATCAACAAGATGAAACTCAAGTCTTGCGGTTTTTCCGATAAGACTAATTGCTCTTTGGGTATTTTTTAATCCCGGCAAATCTACAGTTATCTGATTGTCGCCTGATTTTACAATAGTCGGTGCGGTAACACCAAACTGATCAATTCTGCTTCTGATTATTTCGATGCTCTGTTCGACGGCCTGTTTTTCAATTGTCAGAGCTTTTTTATCTTTCATAGTTAGAATAATGGTTTTTGGATTTTTATTATTAATAGTATAATCAGTCAGATTATCCAGAAATGACACAGCTTTTTGATTATCTGACGGGTCAATAAGTGTTATAATCAGTTTTTTGCCTTTATTTTCAATTTTGTCGTATCCTATCCTCTGTTTTGGAAGCTCTCTCCTCAGCGCTTCGGCAGTCTGATTTACAACCGCATTAACGGCGTCTTTCGTATGGACACTCAGGACAAGATGGACTCCCCCTTTCAGATCAAGACCGAGCCGCAGCGATTTTTTCGGAAGATGCAGCAACTGTGCGCTGTTTTTTGAGATAAAATTAGGAAGTGCATAGGCCAGAAAAACAAGAGTTATTACAGCGACAATAATAAGTCTGATCCGAAAATTTTTCATTTTATCGTTTTGTCGAAATATTGTCTCTGCTTATTTTTATAGTCAATCCCTTGGCTATCTCAATATCAACAGTGTCCTGATCGGTTTTTGAAATTTCTCCATAAATCCCGCTGCTTGTAATAACTTTGTCACCCTTCTTCAACGATTCAATCAATGCTTTATGGCGCTTTTTTTGTTTTTGCTGGGGCAATATCAAAAGGACATAAAAAATTGCAAACATCAATATCAACGGCAAAAAAGAGCCTAATGCCGAACCCGTCTCTGTAGCTCCAAGTAAGTATAAATGCATCAAAACCTCCAATTCTTTAATAACCCGCCCATTATATCAACGACGAAATCTATTGCAAGTTTCAATTGCAACTCTCGACCGCTAAAATTAAGGGCACTTCTGTTAATTCCGTACGTTTCGGATTAAGAGTCCAAATTTTCCGATAAGGCACAAATTACAGGCGGCAACAGAGCTATTATTAAGATTTACAGCGCAGAGGAAATCATTGGTAATCAGTTCACAGATTATATAGATACGCCCTCAAAGAGCCGTTCTCTTGAAATATCCGCTTTTACCGCCGCTTTTTTCCAGCAGAAAAATATCTTCAATAGTCATAGCTCTATCTACAGCCTTACACATATCATATATAGTGAGACATGCCACAGTTACTGCCATCAAAGCTTCCATCTCAACTCCGGTTTTTCCATGAAGTTTTACGGTTGATATAACTTCTACGGCATCATAAAGTAGATTAAATTTCAGATCGATGCCTGTTAAAAGCAGCGGATGACACATCGGTATTATTGATGAAGTTCTCTTTGCCGCCATAATTCCAGCTACCTGAGCTACGGCAAGCACGTCTCCCTTTTTGATTTTTCCGGTCTTTATAGCTTCGCTTGTTTCATGCTTCATCGATATTTTCCCGTACGCCGAAGCAATCCTTATGGTTATATCTTTGGATGTAACGTCCACCATTTTTGCTCTGCCTTCATCGTTGAAATGAGTAAACTCCATTTAACCTCCTATCATACTCATGGAACTTTTTATGGACAAATTTAGTAAATTATGCGATTTCGGTTTAATCTCAAGCAGTTTTTTTATAAGATCATCTATAGATTCACCTTTGCCTAACGCCTTCTTAAAATCTACAGAGTATTCTTCCATATGTCCGAGGCATGGATAGATTTTGCCGTTGGAGGCAAGTCTTATTCTGTTGCAGTTATCACAAAAACCGACACTGACTGCTGAAATAAAACCGATAAGGTGGCCATTTATCTCTACATATGAGGCGGGGCCTGCACTTCTGTAATTCGAAGGTTTTGCATCGTACCGTTTTTTTACAAATTCAGATACATATGAAATCGGCATAAACCGCTTTTTGTAAAAACCGATATCATAGTCGGCAGGCATAAGTTCAATAAAACGTATTGTAATATCTCTCTTGAAGGCAAAAGAGATCAGCTCATCCAATTCATTTTCATTTATTCCTCTTAGCAGCACTGTATTGAGTTTTAGATCGAGTCCGATTCTAATCGCCTCATCTATTCCGCAAACAACATCTGAAACAATCCCCATTCTGGTTAGTTTTTCAAATTTTTCATTATTAAGCGTATCAAGGCTTACGGTAACCGAGTTCAGACCGTTTGCTTTAAGTTTTGCAGCTTTGTTTTCGAGAAGGCTGCCGTTTGTCGTCATAGCAATCTTTTTGATACCTCTTATTGATGAGAGCATTTTTATCAGTTTTTCTATATCACTTCTTATCAGCGGCTCTCCGCCTGTCAATCGCAATTTACTTACGCCCTTAGCTGCAAACTGTTTAATAACTTCTGCTATTTCCTCGTAACTTAGCAGTTCTTTTCTATGAATAAGTTTCACTCCACCTTCGGGCATGCAGTAAAAACATCGATAGTTGCATCTGTCTGTTACCGATATTCTGATATAATCGATCGTTCTTCCGTAGCTGTCTGTCAGCATTTTCACATTCTCCGCATAATATTTCTTTCATTTTTCAGTATTATTTCCGCAGCCGGCTTCCAGTTAAACAAAGAACGGCATGAACTGCCTTTTCCTATCAATATCGCTCTCATCAGGTTATCTCTGCCGAGCATTGTATCGGATTTCTTATCTCCTATAACCCATGATGCGGATAGGTCGATCTTCCATTTGCCTGCTGCAGCTCTAAGCATTCCGGTCTTCGGCTTTCTGCAGCTGCAGTGAGCCTCGGGAGAATGCGGACATACATAAAAATCATCAATTGCTCCTTCAAGTTTCCTATTGATTAGCCGGTGAGCTGACTGCACAAACCGTCTGTCAAAAAATCCTCTTGCGATGCCGGATTGGTTTGTGATGACAATCAACAAAAATCCGGCAGATTTAAGCAGCCTCAAAGCCTTTTTTGCTCCCGGCAGAAGTTCTATATCGGAAAGATTTGACAGGTAGTGTCGTTCGCAAATTATTGTTCCGTCTCTATCAAGAAATATCGCCTTATTTTTCATTTTTGTTGATAAATTTCTTAGCATAGCTTATTGCCTCATCGTATCGGTTAATTTTGCCGTCGATATACATATTCTCTATCGTTTCCAATATCTCACCTACTATCGGACCTTCTTTGAATCCGATTTTTATAAGATCGGATCCTTTCAGCAGCGGTTTTTCGTTTATAAATCGTATTGATTCAATAATCCTGTCCCTTATCTTAATACTTCTCGTGAAAGCCGCAAGTGCCATTCTCGCTTCGATAGTTAGTTCTTTGAGCCTTTTGTATGCTTGACTTTTTGAGCCTCTGATTAAAACTCTCAGAAGATCGTTTCTATTTTTTCTCAATAAAACCGTTCTGTAAATAAAATTTGCAGCACCTATTCTTTCGAAAACCGGCTCTATTCGATCGAGATCGACAAAAAGACCAATCAGCATCAGATAAAAAGAGACTTTGTCTATTCTGCTTTTAAAGATAATTTGATATGCCGATATTATGCTCTCGCCTCTTTTTATTGCAGCTTTACTTATGTTAATATGTCCGACAGATAATGACTTCCATACTCCAAGTTTAGAAAGTCTCTCAAAGATGAGCGACGGCCTGCTTTCATCAAATATCAAACTTAGCTCCGAAATGATACGTGAGGGCTGGAGATCTTTCATAATATTCAATGTTGCCACATTTTTCATTAATCTCTGCGTCTGTCTTCCCACGGCAAAACCGTATCTCACCGAAAATCGTATTGCCCTGAATATTCTTGTGGGATCTTCTACAAAACTAAGATTGTGAAGAACGCGAATCTTTTTTTCCTTTATATCCGATAATCCGCCGAAATAATCGATAAGCAAACCAAATGTTTTTGGATTGAGAGACAGAGCGAGAGTGTTTATCGTGAAATCTCTCCTTTTCAAATCTTTGATGAGCGAGCCTTTTTCTACCGTAGGAAGAGCGGCCGGCTGATTATAATATTCATTTCTTGATGTTGCTATATCAATCTTTGTATTTTCAAAAGTGATAACAGCGGTCATAAACTCCTTGTGAACCGATACCTTTGCGCCAAGCAGTTTTGCGGCCTTCTCCGCAAAGAGAATTCCGTTTCCTATAATCGCTATATCAATATCCGTTACCCGATTTCCCAATATGATATCTCTTACGGAGCCTCCGATCAGATAAGCCTCATAATTTAACCTGTCTGCAAGTTTACCTAATTTTTCAATGTTCTCCATAACTTGTCTGTCTAATCTCTGTTTGAGCAGAGTGGTAAGATTTTTCTTTATTGTCTGAAAGGATCTCGGAATTTGATCGAATACTTTAAACAGATCTGTTCTGGTGATTGCTCCGATCAGTTTGCCCTCTTTGACAACCGGTAGAAATCGCTGTCTTCCTTCAATCATTATCTTTCGAATTGTCTCAAAAGAGCTGTTGATACCTACCGTACGAAATTCGGTCATCATCCATTTTTTGACCGATTCGGATGAAAGTTTATGGAATACGGCACGTTCGACAAGAGACCTTGTAAGAATTCCCACAATTTTATCTCCTTTCACGACAGGTATACTGTTAATGGCATATTTCGCCATTTTGCTTTCTGCATCATATATACTTGCATTCATATTTATTGTAACAACAGGACTGCTCATGAGCTTTTCAGTGCGAAAGCTTTTGAGTTGAAGATTTCTCAGCCAGTTAGCAAGCGTAAGGTTTACTTCCGTCAATGTTTTGGTTGTTGCCGCTGAGGCTGCATAGGAATGCCCTCCGCCTCCAAAAAGCTTTGCTATAGCTTTTGCATCAACGATAGCAGGATCTCTGCTTCTTATTATTATGTAAACCTTGTCGCGTAATCTTGACGCACAAATTGCAGCCGTCAAATTTGATATTATGAGAAATTTTCCCACAACAATTGCTATATCGGATATATATTCATCGCTTGTACTATAGCTGACGGCAATTTTAGCCCCTTCTATATAAACCGTTTTTCGGTTGATGAGAAACTGATTAAGTATGGATATCTGATCATATTCAAGGTCTCTTGAAACAATATTTTCCACAACTTTCAGATCCGCACCCTGCGAAAGCAGCCATGCGGCGGCTTCAAGATCGGCTGGAACGGTACCATAATATTTGAAGCCTCCGGTATCGACATAGATGCCGATAATCAGATTGGTGGCATCATCCGGAGATATTTCAATATTCTTTGCTTTGATATCGCAGACCATCTGTGTAGTGTTGGAGCCGTATTTTTTGAAATGCACAACTGCATTTTCATAACTATTTTCATCTTTTAAATGATGATCGTATATTATAATTTTCGTATCCGGAATTATTTTTTCTTTTACAGCTTTGTGAATACGTTTTTTATCCGAGAAATCAACCAGTATCAGCGTATCAATCGACCTGTCGCAATTTTTGGAAATAAAAAGTTCGTAATTATTTTCAATTCTATTTTTGTAATATTGCGTAACCGATTTTTCACCGGAACCTGGAAAAAACAGTTTTGCATCATGCAATATAGCAGCTGCAACAAGTGATGAGAGAGCATCAAAATCGGCATTGAGATGACATGTCACTACTTTCATTTTTCCCTCGGATGACATCTTTTGAACTCGTCAACAAGAAAAGTTCCCGGAATATGAGTATAGATAGTTGTTGTTTCAAGATTTTTATGTCCCAGCAGAGCCTCTACAATTCTTAGATTTGCTCCTCCCAATATAAGAGCCGTTGCGTAGCTATGCCGCAGAAGATGAGGATAAACATTCTCAATTCCAAGTTTTGAACCTACGCTTCTTATAATGAGCCAGATCATCTGTCTGGTGAGTTGACCGTTTCTACCGGTAAATAAATGATCCGAATGTGCCGATTTCAGAATGGCGGGACGATGAATTTTTATATATTCGTCAAGAAAAGATTTTATATTACGGGAAAAAGGCACAGCCCGCTCTTTATTGCCTTTTCCGGCAATCAAAACAAACTCTTCCTCCATATGAAGGTTTGATAATTTGATATCGGCTGCCTCACTGACTCTTACACCCGTTGAATAGATAAACAGAAAAATAAGCATGTTTCTATAATCAATCTTTGTCTTTACCGGAAAATCAAAAATTGCCTGCAATCTGTCGCAGCTTATAAATTTGGGCAGTCTTCTATCCGTTTTGAGTCTATCAGGACTGCCGAAATCACATTTCTCTCCTATAAGTTTCATCCATTCGCTAAGATTTGACAGTGCCGATATGAAGCGATTTATCGTTCTGCCTTTTTTTGTTTTTAAACATTCTGCTATATAACAATCTATTGCCGAATTATTGATATCGCCTTTGCTGAATTTCAGAAACTGATTGATATCGGAAATATATGCTTCGGATGTTTTTTCGCTCAGTCCTCTCTTTATTCTTAAATATTCAGTAAATCCGTCAAGGTTCATCGTCTTTTAAACGGCAGAGTTATGAAAAACAAGACTGCTGCAATCGATGCAATCGATGCTCCTGTTGGCAGATTGAGCTGCCACGATAGATAAATACCGGTTATCATTGATCCGATTGCGGACAAAAAGCTGATAACAATAACAGGCCGGTAACGTCCGCTGAGATTCAGGCCTATAGATGCCGGAAGAATAAGAAGCGAAGAAAGCAGAATAATTCCTATCATCTTGACTCCGACAGAAACGATAAGTCCAAGCAATGCAAAAAAGAGATAATCTGTCTTTTTAACTGAGACGCCGTTAATATCGGCTATCGGTTCTGAAAACGTTGAGAGCATAAATTTCCAGAAATTTTTATACACAACAATTAGCACTACAGCAGATACAATTACTATCATTCTGATATCGGAATTTGTAAGCATCAGGATATTGCCGAACAGATAGCTGGTTATATCTGTCTGATAGCCTTTGGATATACTTATCAAAATAATAGAAAACGCCATTACAGATGAGAAAACTATGCCTATAGAGCTGTCTTTTGCTATTTTCATACGAAACAGAAAAGCCATTAGCAGAGAGGCTAAGATAGAAAACAGCATAGTAATCGGCAAAAGATAGCCTCCTATAAAAATTGCGATTGCCACACCTCCAAATGTTACATGACTTATGGAAACCGCGGCAAATGAGATCTTTTTCGTTACCACAAAAAATGAAAGTATTGACACCGGAAATGACAGGACTATGCCTGCTTCGATAGTTCTGATCATAAAAGGTTCAAGATTTAATATCATCTGAAGTCCCGGCACCAAAATCTTTGAACGGGCAGCTAAAGCAGCTTTTATTGTTCGGCAGATGCGTGACAATTCTGCCGGTTTCTCCATATACTATGCTCATAGCTTCATTTATATCAACATTACTGACTTTATCATGCATATAAAGCTTTTTGTTGAGACAGGCAATTTCATCAACATAGCTTGATACGACTCCGACATCGTGAGTTACCATTATTATTGTAATTCCATGTCTGCCGGCAAGATGAGAAATAAAATCATAAAAATCGTCCTGATTTACAATATCAACTCCGGTATTGGGTTCGTCCAGAAACAGTATTTTCGGCATATTTACCATTGCACTGGCAACCATAACTCTTTGTCGCTCTCCCCCGGAAAGATATGAAAAAATCCTGTTTCTCAAATCAAACATTCCGACATTATTTAACGCTTCAGCTACCATTAATTTTTTATCTTTTTTTGAAATATCTTTCCTTACTGCAAGATTCATATATACCACATCGCTGACTATTAAAGGCAAATTCATATTAAGATTCTGCTGCTGCGGCAGATAACCGATCGGACTTTTTTTTCTATACAGCTTAGGAGATTCGCCAAAAAGAAAAGCTTTGCCGACGGTAGGTTTTATTATGCCGGACATTACCTTAAGAAGTGTGCTTTTTCCAGCTCCGTTTGGACCTACAATGGCAAGCAGAGTGCCTGATTTGACAGAAATACTTACATTCTCAAGAGCAAGAAAATTGCCAAACACAACCGACACTGATTCTATTTTTACCGCTTCCATGTTCTCCACTGTTTATCTATCGTTTTTTGATTTTCTTTTCAAAATACTATATTAATTGTCTATCGAAAATTGTGAGGCGGCAACCCGGGAAAAAGCTCTCAAAAACGCTCTTTTTTTCCATCAGCCACTTGACAACAAAAAATCTATGCAAACAATTGTCATATTGCCGATAATATACAGCATAAAACAGTTTGTTCAACAGTTAGGAGGTAATGTGAATCTTTTTTCACTTGGATTAAGTTTTAAAACAGCCCCGGTAGAGGTAAGAGAGTGCTTCAGCATTTCAGAAAGAGAGCTTTATGGTATTTTGTGCAAACTTCACCAACTGCCTGAAATCGCCGAATGTATGATTCTTTCAACATGCAACAGGACTGAGTTTTTTGTGGTACCGTCAAAGGATATGTCTAAGGCCATCATAGCGACATATAGCTGGATGGACAAAAACTTCGATGCTTCGGATAATTGGAGAAAATACGCCAGAGTAATACAAGGCAATGATGCGCTTTTACATATTTTTCGGATCAGCTCCAGTCTTGATTCCGAAATCATAGGAGAGCCTCAAATTCTCGGTCAGCTGAAAAATGCTTACAGAGCAAGCGTTGAAACAAGAACTTCAGGTGTTAACTTAAACAGAATAATGCGTAGAACATTTATGGTCTCGAAACGTGTCAGAACAGAAACAAGAATCGGAGAAGAACCCGTGTCGGTAAGCTACGCAGCTGTAATTAAGGCAAAGGAACATTTCGGCGATATAGCAGGCAAAAAGGCACTATTGATAGGAGCAGGAAGAATGATAGATCTTGCCGCAAAATCGCTTTTTTCTTCAGAAGCCGTCATCTCCTATGTTGCAAACAGAACATTTTCCAGAGCACTGGAGATTGCCGAACAATATGATGCCAAAGCGCTGCATATCAACGATTTTCCAAAAATTTTAAAAAATGTGGATATAGTGATATCTTCAACTGCAAGCAAGAATTTTGTAATAAACAGATCCGATATGGCCGCGATAAAAACCGATCTCCTGATTCTGGATATTGCCGTTCCAAGAGATGCTGATCCTGCGATTGCCGACATCAAAGGCATAACTGTTTTTAATATCGATGATCTTGAAGCCGCAGTTAAAGAGGCTATGAACTTTAGAAAAAAGGAGGCCGAAAAGGCTGAGAGAATTGTTACGGATGATGCCCTAAATTTCTTAGCATACATAGAGTCGATGAACTATGAAAATATTGTCAAGTTAATAAGGGCTCAAGTTGAAGATATGCGGAAAGATGAGGTTGCCGAGGCGCTGAAATCATTTGGAAGAGATCTGTCTATAAAAGAAAGAAAAATATTGGATAAAATGAGCAGAGCGATAGTTGAAAAGATTCTTCACAAACCGACTGTAACCATAAGACAATATGCAAATGATCCCGAAGGCGACATGTATATTGAGGCTATAAAACAGATGTATGGAGTTTCGAATAAAAAAAGCAGCGATATAAAATGTTTCTTTGCGGAAGCAAAAGAATTAATGAACGGGAAACATCACCAGTGATAAAAATAGGAACAAGAGGGAGCAAACTTGCGCTTTGGCAGGCTGACTATGTTGCAGGCAGATTAAAAGAAAACGGTATTAGCACTGAAATTGTAATTATAAAAACAACAGGTGACAAGATAAAAGATAAGCCGCTCTACACATTTGGCGGCAAGGGTCTGTTTATAAAGGAGATCGAAGAAGCGCTTATAGACAAAAGGGTGGATATTGCCGTTCACAGCATGAAAGATGTGCCCGCAGCATTGGCAGAAGGCACAAAGATAGCGGCCTATCTTACGAGGGAATTGCCGTTTGATGCGTTTGTCAGCAGAAAATATAAAAGTATCGATGAGCTGCCCGATGGCTCGGTTATCGGGACGTCAAGTCTCAGAAGATTATCTCAGCTTATTTTATACAAACCGAATCTGAAGATAAAAACACTCAGAGGCAATATACAAACACGTTTGAAAAAACTTGAGAACGGTATGTATGACGGAATAATCGTTGCCGCTGCGGCATTCAGAAGATTGAATATAGCCGATAAAATTACTGAGATTCTTGGCGTTGACAAAATGATACCCGCGTCCACTCAAGGAATAATTGGAATACAGACAAGAAACGAGGATAAAACAAAAAATAGTATTAAATTTTTGAACGATAAAGAAGCTGAAATTGCGGCTGCCGAAGAACGTAGTTTCGTAAACAGCTTCGGCGGCGGATGCCATCTGCCTGTTGCTGCATATCTTGAACATAAAGGAAAATCAGGAAAGTTCTATGCATTCCTTTCTGATATTGACGGCAAACATTATATAAAACGGATCTACGACTTAGAAAATAAAGACGCGAAAGGCATCGGTCTTGCGGCATATTTAGAATTTAAGTCAATGGGTGCTCAGGAGTTGCTGACATCACGGCATTTGAACAGCAAATGATAAAATACTGCTGGGAAATAGAGCAATGCGGAAGAGAACCAGGCGGCAGGAATACGGCTAAAGCAGGAGTGTGCCCGGTTGCAATTGACGCTTTGGCGCACGAAAGATATTTAGAAATAGCCGAGGTTATGATTGCGGTTATCAATACGGAAGGAACAGTAGTCTATATGAATAGAAAAGGCTGTGAGATTCTCGGATATGAGCGAGACGAACTTATCAACAGCCGGTTTGATCTCTTAATACCGGAAAATATTCGCGGCAAAATGCATACTATATTTCAGAAAATTATCCGTGGAGAAACGACGCCTCCGGAATACCATGAAAATGAACTTCTCAGAAAAAACGGCGATATACGTTTAATTTCCTTTCATAGCTCAATAATAAGAAATATCGACGGAACAATCTCAGGAATTTTGTTTTCAGGAGAAGATATTACCGATCGCAGAATGTCTGAAAATAAGCTCGCAGAAAGTGAAAAACAACTTAACATAGTAGTTGAATCTGCAATAGATGCAATAGTTATGATAAATTCTGCAGGCAATATAACGCTCTGGAATAAGGCTGCTGAAAAGATGTTCGGCTACAGCGCAGAAGAAATAGTAGGGAAATCGATTCTTGATGCCATGATTCCGGTAAAATACAGACAGAAAGTGGCTAGAGGTTTATCTGAATTTGGAAAAACCGGCCGGGGAAAATTTATAGGAGAAGTTACAGAAGCAGCGGCTCTGCGCAAAAACGGCTCGCTGCTTCCGGTAGAGCTGTCTATTTCAGCCATCAAACTGGAGAATAAATGGCATGCGATTGCAATTATCCGCGATATCACGGAACGCAAAACTTTTGAAAAGGCTATAAGAAATTCCGAGAGAAAGTTTCGTCTTGTAAGTGAAAAATCGTCGGCAGCTGTCTATATTGTCCAGAACAATCTGTTTAGGTATGTCAATCCTGCATTTGAAAGCATGTTCGGTTACGACGCCTCCGAAATAATAGATAAACTCAGTCCGTTTGATTTGATAATTCACGAAGATCATGCGCTGCTTAAAGAAGATATGCTCAATCTTCTTTCGGGAAAGATTTCTTCGACACAACATGATATTAGAGGATTGCGCAAAGATGGAACAATTATTACTTTAGAGGTTTTTACGGCAATTACGCAGCGTAAAGGGCGTTCCGAGATTATAAGCACAGTTATCGATGTTACGGAACAAAGAAATAAAGAACGCAAATTGCAGCAGGAAAAAGATAATGTAAAAAAAATAGCCTCGCAATTCAAACAGCTTACATACATTGACGGACTCACCGGCATTTACAACAGACGTATGCTTGATGAGACTCTTAGCTCCGAGTGGAAACGCGCAAAAAGAAACAGAACACCACTGTCTTTTGTCATGATTGATATCGATCTATTCAAAGGCTACAATGACGGCTATGGTCATTTAGCAGGTGACAGATGTCTTATTAAGATTGCTAAAGCTATTAAGGACTCCCTGTTTCGCCCATCGGACTGTGCTGCGAGATACGGCGGCGAGGAGTTCGGCGTTATATTACCTGATACAAAAATCAACGGAGCCCTGATGATCGCAAACAGAATAAGAATCAATGTTCAAAACCTTCGAATCCCCTATAACTGCTCACCAATCCTAAAATGGGTAACTATCAGTCTTGGGGTTGCTCATATTGTTCCAAATGATGATCTCCATCCGAATGATCTGATAAGGGCAGCTGATACAGCCCTTTATAAAGCTAAAAACAGCGGCAGAAACAAAGTGGCGGCTTTTGAAAAAAATATAAACTGAGGACGATGAAACCGCTGCACAATAAACAGCATATTCTCGAATGGTCTCCAGGGAACAAATTATACGTTTGCGTCTGCCTGTGCGGGTAAGCCGCACGCAAGCAGGATGCCCATGATACACTGAAAAGTTGAGATTGCTGCGTATTGCAATGCAATACCGAAAAAAGTAACCGTCAAGCAGCTAAGCCCGCCGATAATCTCATTCTAATAAAAAAAGGGCGAACCTTTGCCGGCTCACCCTTTTGGTTTGAATCAATTAATCTTCGGCTATGTCAAATGCAAAGACACGACCCCGTTAACTCTATGGTACAAAACTACCTGAAGTATGACAATATGCGCACTTATTTGTGACAGCTGCAGGAGTAACTTTCGATGTATCGTTATTGATACTTGCAGCATTCATCATAGCTGTTATAGCATCTGTAGTCATAACGTCAAATGTATGAGAATGAATGTCTCCTTCCTGATAATATTTAAATTTACCGGTAGATGGATCAAACACGCTGCCAGTTTTAAGAGAATTAGCCCATCTCGCTGATTTTGCCGTTTTCGGCATATGGCAAGTTATGCAGCGCCCCATCTTAGTGCTTCCGTCAGGATCATACGGCAAACCGCCCATTGTTGAATTTGCCCATTTGCCGACATGTTCCATTACCTGATTGCCTATAATGGTTTTTTCATCAGTTGTAGCCGTACCTGCCGCAAGATCGGCAGCCATATCTCCGCTTATGCCCTGGAAATCGCCGGTTGCATCATTTATATTATTACTTTCCATATCTTCACCGTTGTGACATGAAAAGCAGAGAGCGTTATTATCGGCATTCATAGCCAACTGATGCTCATAATATTTGTTATCTGCATCGGATGCTCCGCCATGTGCATCATGACAGCTGATACAGGTCACAAGCTCATGGTCATTTTTCCACATTTTTGCTCTTACGAGATCAAAATACTGCTGATGATGACCTTTAGAATGGTTCATATATCCGGTTACCTGAGTTGCTGTAGTACCATCGGCAAGAAGTGTTTCAAATGGATTATTTTGCTCGTAAATAAGGTCGTTCCATGTGTGTGGTTTTGCACCGGTTGCAGTGTCGTAGCTTATCGGATCAAAGTATGCACTGGTTGAAGTTGATCCGAAGTCAGGTGCAAGTCCTGATGTATTTTGGCCGTAAAATTGAGCCGGACTCATTCCGGGTTTGAAGACTGTTATATCACCTGTAGTTAGATTTCCGACCGAAGCAAATCCCGCATGATCGCCGCTGCCATCAAGAATACCACCGCCCTGTCCTCTCACATGGCATGTTCCGCAGACCATAGTCAAACGTCCCTGCGAAAGATCCATAGGATAAGTTATATTGTAACCGTTAGGCAGTTGACTGGAATTCGGGTGATTATATACATGATTTGATCCCGGTCCGTGGCATTTTTCGCAGCCGATATTGCCGGCATTTACATCAGGAGCTACCTGATCTATATATGAAGCAATTAAAATAGGGTTACCTTTTGAGTCTGTACCGCTTATTTTTATGCCTGTACCGCCATGACATCCGCCGCAATCTGCGCCGAAAGATTCATCAGGTGCGTATCCGGGAATACTGGTTCCATTAGGTGCAAAGACAGCTGCTCCGCTTGATACAGGCGCTATCCATTTGCCTGAGAACTCTCCGTTTTCGCCCCATGCGGCAGGAAAATCGGTACTTGCATTGGATTCATTCCATTGGAAACCCATAGGATAGTAGTATCCCGTTCCTCCAAAAGCAACTTGTACATCTGCCGGACCGCCGTCCGGTCCAACCATAACCATATAGCGCTGCTTATAAAGTCCTTCGCCGCCGTAGGTAAATGCAACCTTGTATTTTGCTGATAAATTCCCACTGGGAGTGCTGGTATTGGTACAGCCGGTTGCCATCTGAACAAAATATTGGCTGCTGTTATTCTCGGTCAACCATGCATACGAACTTGTAACACCGGACAAATGCGTATTCGGATATGAAATACATGTGCCGCTATCAAATGCAGCGAGTCCGCCTGTTGTTCCGCCATCCGCAATTTTTGTAATGTTAAATTTTGGATCAAGATTCTGAAGACTATTCGGTTTGCCCGGAACCCTCAGACCTGCAAAATGCAGAGTATGCTTCAGGTCATCCTTATGATGACAAATAAGACATGTTTGCGAGCCGACATAATAAGCGTCGTTGCCGCCGTCATAAGTAGGAGCATCGTTTTTAAATGTTATTTCATCGACACCACCCTGATCGGCACAGTAGTCTTCAACGGCATCACCAACTTTTACAGCTGTTTTTCCATCATAGGTAATAGCCTGCCTTGATGCACAGCCGCCCGGCCAATAATCGCTATTTTTCGTTGGGTCAGCCAATGTTTTATCATATTTTGGCGGCTCGACAAAAACGTAATAGTCATCTGCAGAAGTAGCGGATGCTTTAAAAGAGAAACTGCCGTCTGAAGTTGTTAGTGTTGATGCATAATTCCCGTTATTTGCGAGATCTTCAACCGGCTGCAAAGAGTTGCTGTCTTCCACATCCGATGCCTTGACAAGAAAAACCTTTGCACCGGCAACAGGATCTCCAATAATACCTTCCGAATGATGACTATTTGTTACAATTCCATAAACTGCCGCTCCCGCGGGAGCTCCGCCTGGTGCCGGCGCCGGCGTTGATGAGGCGGTTCCGCCTCCGCCGCCGCATCCTGCAAGCAAAAATGCCGCAGAGACTGCAATTGCAGCCGTTTTCCAACTTTTCATAAAACCTCCTTCAAGTTTTCTGATTTGTAATACAAATCCCAAATCCTCTCTATAATGCCTTTATCACCTCCTTTCACAAACTGCTTTTTATCTATATTGATCGTTTATGACGCATATAAAATTACATTATGAATAGCATTTCCAGCCGGCTCTGTCACCAAAGCTTCCCATGGCACGAATAGCAGGAAGGCCCGTGCGCTCCTTTTAAGTCAGCGCCATGACATGCCGTACATGCCAATGAGTATTTTTTAGCATAATACCCATGAAAATGCAGCGGGTCATTTTTGCCTGTTGTCCAACCCTCAGGATGTCCCCATAATCCTGTGGGTCCGTTATGACATGATATGCAGCTTACTTGAGCGATACCGCCGCTGAGATCGGAACCATGACATTGGCTGCACGAATTTGTGCTGTTCTCATTAACGAATATGCCATGAAACCGGTCTGATACCGGGGGGATATCAAACTTCGGATTAATCCATTCCGGCGTGTGCTTTCCGCTTGTTCCGCCATTGTGACATTGATAACAGCTTATGCCGGTTATCCCGCCTTTATAATCGCTGCCATGGCATTGAGCACATGATCCGTCACCATTTTTGTCAACAAATGTACCGTGAAAATTGATAGATTTAGCCTGATAAGCCGCTACGGAAGCCCAATCGGCAGGATGAGTCAGGGTTGAACCCGACAGAGGCGCTTTATTGTTAATATCGGCTCCGCCGCACGACCAAAGCAATGACGTCATAAAGACCGCAAAGAATATAATTATTATTTTTTGTATTCTCATCGCTTATTCCTGTGACAAACCGAGCATTTCCCCGCAAAATCACTGCTGTGGCATTTATAGCATTCTCCCGGATTGCTTCTTCCTTCAATCTGATGGATAGAAAGCCACCCCGAAGGATGTATGGAGAATCGTTCCGGCTGCCCTTTCAGTCTGATTGAGGGAAGCGGATTATTTTTTACGTTATGACATGTTACGCAGAAACTTGGTTTATGGCACAATGCACAAGTCTGCCGATTTGCCGCAAAACGATTATGATTTTTGACAAACTCTTCCGAATGCTGAAAATTTCTTGCCCTGTTATAAAATGTTTCTGAATTATCGTGGCATTGAAGGCACATCGCCCGCCTGTTATTAAACAGATTTTCCGGATGTTTTAACGATTCGGCCTGAGAATTCACAGAAACAGGCGCCAACAACAGCAATATCAACAGCGGCAGAATATATCCGATTCCTATGGTTTGCTTTAGCATTCGAAATCCCGAAACGGTTTCAGAACGAGATTCAATAGAACGGTTTACATTCAACGTCGCTCTTTTCTTTTCAAATAACCAATTGTTCATCTTCGTACCTCAAATCTATATTTCAGTGAAAGAAAAAGCTGTGTCAAGCGGTTGAAAAACGGGTTTTTGTCATACTCAACTGTTACATCGCCTGATAAATCTTTCGTCATGTCGTAGCTTATTCCGCCGGAAAGATCGGTTGCCCTGTTTTTTCCGTATATCTTTCTGGCAAGATGATACCAGTCGAAACCGGAGTGGATTGCGCCTTTTCCTAATCTATAAATTGCTCCGAAACCCGCAGCATGATAACCGTCGGTTCTTTCAGGATCATCAAGTTTTGCAATATATACTCTTAGAGTGAGAGGAACGGAATAAAATGGAAAATAACCCGATATGTTATAAAGATTATACTGTTTTTTTGGATATTTATGCCACATATGCTTCCATGACAGATCAATCCAGTTGAAATCGATACCGGCGGTTGTTGTTTTGAATTCGCCGCCCTTTTCTGCAAGATGCTGAAACACCGGATTATCCGAATCGGCAAACAGTACATCTGCCTGCTGATAATCATATCCGATGTATGGGTTGAAATAGCGGTCGAGATTTGCTCTCAGATAGTTCTCAGCAAAAAACAGCCCTTTTGACTTTGCAACTGCACCCGAAAAATAGCCGTAAAATTTCGGCAGAATCATTGTAACCTGATAGTCTGCTTCATTCGTCGCATGCTGGTTATTAATACCGTACAAAAATGCCTTAAACACGGTGTTTGTATATCCGGCATAAACCGAGTATCTGTTCTGTTTATCGTCCCTGCCGCCGAATGTTCCGATCACAAAATTATTAAACCCATAAGACAAATCCGCACCGGTAAGATGAAGAGAATGCGCTCCTATAAATTTATCGAAACGTCCAACCGTGGCGTCGACCGCATCTTTCCTGTATCTATCATACGCCAGAATCGAGTAAAGCCTCCAGTTTCTGTTTGTATCAGGCTGATTGTGGGAAATATTCAGCGATCCATAGTAGTAAAAGCTGTTTCCGTCTACAAGGAAATGATCGCTTCCAAGTTCGAAATATTGATAAAAATCACTTGGATTATTTGCTCCGCCCGATAGATCAAAGAGACTCTCAAGCGAACCATAGACAAGCGTATTTTTTTCGTTATTAAGAAAAGTCGGGTACTCATTACCCATAGCAAAAGAAACGGATGCGCTTCCGGCTATGATTATAGATACGACAAATACCACTAAAAGCAGTTTTTTATTTAGTTCCATGATGACATACCCCGCAACTATTTGTATAACCGTTTGGCGTTACTCCGATTTTACCATATTTTGCCTTCATCTTCATTATCGGCATAAAGCCCATAACATCGAAGGTATGAGAGTGGATATCTCCCACTATAAATCCGTTTTTCTGAACTTTAAACTCGGCTGATTTTGCCGTTTTGGGCATATGACAGCTTGTGCAGCGCCCCATCTTCGTTACGAGAGGATCATACATCATTCCCATAACCGGCGATGCTCTCCTGGCCATATGCTTTTTTACCACCATTGCTATCTTTTTTATGTCGGATTTGCTAAAGCGTTTTATTTCATTAAGGGTAAGCGAATCAAACACGGTTTTTGTGTCAGGCAAAATATCTCCGTTGTGACAAGTCAGACAGAGTCTGTTATTTTTTTCATTAAAGCGCAGCTGATGGTCGTTTGTTGCTTTATGATCATTATGACAGTCTGCGCAAACCACAAGCATTCTGTCGTTTTTTGCCATTCCTGATCTTGTAAAATCAAGATACTGCTGATAATTTCCCTTTGAATGATTGAATTTGGTGCCAAATTTTCTGTCCTGCCAGCTATGAGGATCACTGTTCATATTAATAGGAGTAAAATACCCATGTCCCGTTTTCTCCATACCTTCAAACGGAAGTATTCCGGTTCCGTCTTTTGTGCCGTAAAACTCTGCAGGAGAAATGCCCGAAGGTGCAAATTTAATTGAACCGCCTTTTAATAGATTTCCGCTTGAAGCAATCGAACCGGTTGTGTGAGTTCCGTCGATTATACCCTTGCCGGTTCCCCTCTGATGACATCTGCCGCAAACAAGTCTGAACCTGCCTGCCGGAAGATCACTTGGTTTTATTATTCCACGGGCGTGATGTTTTATATGTTCTGATCCGGGGCCATGACATTTTTCACATCCTACATTGATATCATATCGATTCGCTGTTCCGTCATCCAATGTGTAGCCCGATTGATCGGGAACAAATTTCACAATCAGATTGCCCTCGTTATCTTTTTCGATGCCGGTAGCACCATGGCATCCCGCGCACTTAAGATCAAAAGATTCATAACGATTGCCCTTAAATCCACCGTAAAACCAGTTTTTAACGCTTTCCGAATATGGAACAATCTTATCTTTTGCAACAAAATAGGCAAAAGGAGCAATTTGAAAATAGGCATAGCTGCCGTCACTGTTTTTACCGTGAAGCGGTTCGGGTCTGCCGTCTTTTCCTGTTGTAGTCATAAAAACCGCCTTCCAGTTCTTTGTATCTCCGCCATAGGTGAAATCTATTTTGTATTTTCCCGTTCTCACTGCTGCTTTTGATTCGGCAAGCTGAAAATAATAGCCGCTTTTATCATGACCGAGCCATGCGCCATAGCCCGAAAGCTTAACCCATTCGGCAGGATTTTTAAATTTGTTGAGCATCTTTCTGTTTGTGATCTCTGCATCGTGATAAGATCCGGACAACCCGGTTTTCTGCAGTCCGCTCAATTGTCCCGGCTTTCTTAATCCGAGAAAAAGAAGAGTATATTTGGCGCTAACGCGTCTGTGGCATGAAAGACATTTAGAGGAACCTACATAATGCGCTTTTGAAGAAGGAAAGGTTGTAATCTCGATATTGAGTCTTTCAGAACCTTTAATTATTATGCTGACTCGAGACTTGTTTCCGCCGGGAAGATGAATCGTGTCATTCTTCGCCGGCAGTACAAAGGGAAAAACACGCACAGCAGGAACCTTATCAAATTTGTAGTTTCCTTCGGCATTGCTAAGAGTCCACAGATAACCTTTTATGACCGCTCTATTTGCAAGATCTTCTACGGGAGAAAGTGAATTTATGCTCCCTGCATCAGCGGCATTCACCAGAACAACCTTTGCGTTCGCCACCGGATGATTGGACTGATCGGTTATCTTTCCAAAAAGTATAGCAGCAAAACCGCTTTTACTCATAAAAAATAAAAACAGTGCAACCCCGACAAAAAGCAAAACTTTATTTTTCATCCACATCTCCCCCGACAATTCCGTTTCTTTTTCGACAATTTCGTTCCCCTTATTTATACATGAGAGAACTTTTTTGTCAAGAATCATACTTTAAAAGAATGATTAAATTGATTTGTGTCTTATAAAGTTAATCAGGTTCATTATTTATGAGAACATTTGAGAACACACAGTTGCATTCATTTTTTATATTAAAAAGTTATGTCGGGAAATAAATAATTATACTTTAGTGATGTCTGAGCATAGAAGCTTGGTCAGGCGATAGCTATCGTAAAATCGTCTGCTTTCTGTCTGCATATATAGATGTTTATAGTCGAGTCCCAGATTTTCTACTTCTAATTTGAAACAGAAAATCTTTAGTTTTTTCTTATCAGTTCAGCGGTAATTTTTGTACAGGAGACTGCAACCTCATTTTTGATCGATCAAAAAGTAAAGGAAAATATTTAAAAAAATAGAAAAGAAAGGAGTATTTGAGATTGCAGCTCATCAATCTTGCCGCAGACAGGATACCTATAACACATAAAGAAGCTGAGATTGCCGCTCTTCGCTCGCAATGACTTTTCCTTCTGTCACTGCGAGGCCGAAGGCCGCGGCAGTCTCAGTGTATCATAGGCATCCTGCCTGTGGTGAGATTGCTTCGCTGTGATTGCAGTGACGGAGAAAAAACGAAAACCGGCAGACAGTTAAGTCCACCGGTTACTTATAAGTTTAAGTTAATAAGTTATGTCAAATGTAAGACACGACCCCGTTAAATCAATTTTGGAAAAAGGATGTTATTTTCCAAATGAATATGTTTATGGATATCAGCTTGAAATCCGCTCAGCAGTCTGTATGTAGCGGCAAATGTCGGGCATGCCCATTCCGGCAGCACAAAATCGGTTGCCAATTGTTTAATCTTCTCCAAAGTTTCTCCAAGTTCTTCATGCTCTTCCTGCAGCTTAAGAATTTTCCGCTTCAAAGACTCGTCAACTGCATCATTCTTTATAGCAGGAAAAACCTCATCTTCTTCCTCTTTGAGATGCTTCGATATAGATTCTTTCATCTCAAGAAAAGCGGTAAGCAGTTTCGGAAGCCTCACTATAGCCCTCTCATCGCCCATCATTTCATTAGGATTAACCTCGCTGTGCACCTGCAGTATTTTTCTCAGATGAGCTTCCGAATCGGGAAGATTCTGTTTTATGTAGCCATGATGTCTTGCCACTATATAATCAACGAGTTCGCTTGCCGGACGCGTTTCCCAAGTGATCTCATCAGCCTGAAACTCATCAAGTCTTTCCAATTCCTTTTCGAGCTGCTTTATGAGATTGTTTTCGTCGATATTATGTTCTGCGGCGGCTTCTCTTAATGTCTCTTTTCCTCCGCAGCAGTAGTCTATTCCGTTTTTTTCAAAAAATCCCGATAATAAAGGATATTTTCCAACTATCTCTCCGAGCGACTGCTCAGGCGTTATCACGCCGCTCATTTCGATGCCGTCCTTCCGATTTTGACCTTCCATATTTCAGGCCCTTCTTCTATATATTCCCAGCTGTATTCTCCCTTTTTCTCTGCCTCAAATTGGTATTTAAGGGGAACAGGGTCATGATCATTTTTCAGAATAAATGCATCACCTTCTTTTAGTTCATCAAACGTTTTCATAATTGTCGAATGTTTAAACCTTGGTTCAATCGGTATTATATCAAGTTCATTCATTGTGCAGCCTCCATTATTTTATTAACTGATGCTGCGTAACATCAGTTATTAATCGGTAAATTTAAGTAAGATTGTCTGATTTTCAAGTGCTATCGGTTTATCATATTATGAGACCACTGCACAGTAAGCATATCCACAGAAGTCAAAGAAAGGGTGAGATTTAGAAATTAAAATTTGAGGTACTAACCGGTTAGTTTGAGAATTTTAATTTCCTGAAGATTGCCCTTTCTTTGACTTCCCTGCGGGCTTTATGAGGTTTCCCATATACTTCGTTAAACTTCTTTGAATTAACCCGTTAGTCCTTCAGAAGTTTGCCTTGTCTATAGAAAACCTCATAAAAAGCTGTGAATTTGCTTATTGTGCAGTGGTCTCATTATAAGACCGCTGTGCATTAAACAGATCTACGGATCTATATTAATTCCAGGCATTTACGGTTCGGCAATCCTCAAAAAAAAATGATTAAATTCTTGACAAATACGCTTTACTTGATATAATGTGAAGTAGTTCAATGTTAATGGTTTTATGTATGAACTATTTAAACTCAAATTGGGGGGAACATGAGAGTAGCAATAGTTGGATCAGGTGCATTAGGAGCTACATTCGGTGTCCTTTTACAAGAAGCAGACTGTGATGTAACGCTCATTGATATCGATAAAAGTAAGGTTGCAAAAATCAATAATTACGGCATAACTCTGCACATGCCGGACGGTTCGTATAAACATCAATGGGTCAAGGCTACTACCGAACCCGAAAAACTTGAAAAGTTCGATATTGTCCAGATATCGGTAAAAGGCTATGCAACGGAAGCAGCGGCAAAAACCGCGGCAAAGATTATCAACGGCAACAGCTATGTTCTTTCGGTCCAAAACGGCCTTGGCAATTTGGAGACTATCGCAAAGATTGTAGGAAAAGAAAAAGTCGTAGGCGGAGTTACTGCGCACAGCGCCATGCCGCTGGACGACTGTCATATACGCTATACAGGCGGTATCGGAGGCGTTTGGCTTGGAACCCTCGATGGAAGAAAACCGGATGCTACATTCAAAGAAATGATCGATTTTCTCAATCAGGCAGGTTTTACCGTTAAGCTGATAGAAGGCAATATCGAAGTTCCTATCTGGCGAAAGCTGATTGCAAATGTGGCATGCAACGCAGTTGCCGGTTTTACCGGTTTTACCGGTGAAAAAATCCTGGCATGCGAACCCGCAAAAGAACTTATAAAGCTTCTTGCAGAGGAAACCGCAATGGTAGCAAGAAAAAAGGGACTTGAGTTCGAGGAATTGAAATCCCCAGGAGAGTTTTCATTAAAAGCCCTGGCCGGAGTAAAAGATAATAAAATTTCAATGCTGCAGGATATAGAAGCCGAACGCAGAACTGAAATCGATACATTAAACGGGTATATCGTAAAAATTGGAAAACAGCTAAAGGTAGAAACGCCATATAATCATGCAATTACTCTGATTATTAAAGCACTTGAACAAAAAATGTTGTGGAATAAGCAGGCAAGGGGGACTCGTAACAGATGAATAATGCGTCATTTATAGACAGAAATTTTAGATTTAATAGGAATAAACCCGCTATAATAACTAAAACCGGCAGCTTCAGCTATTCCAAGCTGTATTCCTTTTCAAACAGAATTGCAAATTATCTAATAAAAAACGGTATCAAGGCCGGCGACAATGTAGCTATCTTCTCAGCAAATAATGAACGATTTTTATATGCCTACTACGGCATACAAAAGATGGGCGGGGTTGCAGTATCAATAAATTTTCTGCTTCAAAAAAAAGAGGTAAAATATATACTCAATGATTCACGCACAAAAATAGTTTTTGTAGAAGACGATCTCATCGAACAACTTCCTGCCAAAAGTGAAACTTATCTTCAGAAAATTGTTTCATTTGGGGATAAATTAGAGGACAATATTGATAAAATCGATTCTAACGATCTTTTTGACACCGTTTACCGCTCACCTGAGAATCCTGCTTCCATTATATATACGTCCGGTACAACAGGAGAACCCAAGGGTGTGATTCTTTCTCATGGCAATATTATAAGCAACAGCTATGCCGCCATTCATCATACAAAAATTTCTCCGGACGATCGGCTAATCTGCTTTTTGCCGCTTTTTCACTCATTTGCCCAGAATTTTATTGCCAATAGCGCCATAAACTGCGGCGCAACCTTGGTTTTGCATAGAAAATATGAGCAGGATGATATCCTGGAGCTTACAAAACAACATAAGGTAACACGGTTTTATGCTGTTCCCACAATCTATATTATGCTTCTTAATACGCCCGGCATCAAAGAATATTTAAAATCGCTGACATACTCTTTTTCGGCAGCAGCAAGCCTGCCGGTCGAGGTGATTAAAGAATGGAAAAAACAAACAGGAATGGACATGAACGAAGCATACGGATTGACAGAATCAACACCGTTTGCAACATATAATCATGAATTCAGACATAAAGCAGGATCAGTCGGAACTCCCATAGAAAATGTGGAGATAAGAGTTGCCGACAAAAACGATAATCCCCTGAAAACCGGAGAAGAAGGTGAAATTCTGATTCAGGGACCGAATGTTATGCTCGGCTATTTTGGAAAACAAAAAGAAACTGAAGAAACTTTGAAAAACGGTTGGCTTCATACAGGTGATGTAGGAAAACTGGATGATGAAGGCTATCTGTACATTGTAGATAGAACAAAAGATATGATAAATTCAGGCGGTGAAAATATTTCGCCTCGTGAGGTCGAAGAAACGCTCTATCAAAACGATTGCATTCAGGAATGTTCCGTGGTTGGAATGCCGGATAAGATCTATCAGGAATCGGTATTGGCGTACGTTGTGCTGAAAGAGGGAAAAACAGTCGAAGAAGCCGAACTTATAGAATTTTGTAAAAGCAGAATGGCACGTTTTAAAGCACCCAAGAAAATTAAATTTGCAGAAGCTCTACCCAAAAATGCGACGGGAAAGATTCTAAAAAGAAAATTAAGAGAAATGGCGAAAAAGGAGTTTTCAAAATGATCAGGAGGAAGAGATGAAAGATGCATGTGTAGTAGCGGGAGGACAATCCAAGTGGGGCTATAGAGACGCCACACTAATTGAGCTTTTTCAGGAAGCCGGAAAAGCATGCTTTGAGGATAATCCTCATATAAAACCGGCTGATATCGATGGTATTCTTGTTGCATCAGCATGTTCGGAGCGTCTGTCGAGACAAACCCATCTTGCGCCGATGGTTGCCGAATATCTCGGTATCAAAACAAGTTCCGTATGTGCACGAGTGGAACTTTTGTGCGGAAGCGGAAGCTCGGCAATAATACTTGCCGCAGGAATGATAAAGAGCGGCTTGTCAAATACAATAATGGTGATTGGAGGCGAAAAACTGTTTACGCCGCAAAGATGGGAAACATTTTACAGCCAATTAGGCAGCGTAGACCACGATTGGGACGGTGCCCAGGGATTAGGTCTGCCTCCATCTTTACTGTCAATAGTGTTTCAGCGCCATGCGGCTTTGTATGGAACTACAGAGGAACAGCTTGCAGCTATAAGTGTAAAAAACAGAAGAAACGGATTAAATAATCCAAAAGGTCAATTCAGAAAAGAAATAACTCTCCAGGATGCTATGACTGCAAAACCGGTTGCCGCCCCATTGAAATTATACGATTGCTGTCCCATCACCGACGGTGCCGCAGCGGTAATTTTGACATCCGGCGAAGCAGCAAAAGATTTTACGGACAAACCGCTTGTAAAAATTATAGGCACCGCTCAGGCAACAGAAAGCAACAGCATATCCAACAGAGGAAACTGGACTACATGGAATGCACTCAAAACTGCGGCTTCGCGCGCATACTCAAAAGCCGGAATAACAGCCGACGATGTAGATGTCGCTCAAACGCATGACTGTTTTACGATTTCGGAAGTGATAGAATATGAAGATCTCGGATTCTGTGAAAAAGGCGAAGGAGGCATTTTTGCCGAAAAGGGACTATCTGATTTCGGAGGCAAAGTTGCCGTCAACACTGACGGCGGATTGCTGAGCTGCGGTCATCCGTTCGGAGGAACCGGAATAAGGCAGGCAATAGAAATTGCAAAACAGCTGAAAGGTGATGCCAATCATCAGGTTGAAGGTGCAAAATATGGTCTTACTCACAATTTCAGCGGTGCAATAGTTGCACATACTATTCTTATATACGGGAGGGATTAGATGGAAAATCAATTCAATAACCTCTATTCGGTTATACTTGATACATATCCGATGGAAGGCAAACAGCTCACAAAGATATGGAAATTTTTTGAATATCTAAAAGAAGGACGTTTAACTACAACAAAATGCATCAAATGCGGCAAAGTAAGCTATCCGCCGAGAATCCTCTGCCCTGAATGTTTATCCGAAGAATTGGAATGGATAGATCTGCCGACAAAAGGAACCGTCGAATATTTTACGGAATTAAAAGCCGGAGTTCCGGTAGGTTTTGAAAAACCGCTGATACATGCATATATAAAGCTTTCCGATTCCTTCGACATACTCTCAAAAATTGTAGGCATCAAATCGATAGACGATATTCACAGGGGCGACAAAGTAAAGCTGAAGGTATTCGATGTTCCTCCCATACCGGCCGAAATAGGAAGAGACAAAATCAGCATAGACAGAGTTTATTTCGCATTTGAGCTGGACAATTGATTAAAGAATCCGAAGCACTAAATGAATTCAGGACTATAAGAAAAAATCTGCCGGAATATCTTAAAAAGATTGACAAACCGGTTATGGGCTATTTTGAAACCTATGTTCCTGAAGAAATAATATACGCCGCCGGTATGCATCCGCTCAGAATATCTCCAAATGATAGGCAAATTGCGGTTGGGGGCTCCAAAATAGAAAGTTTCGCCTGTTCGGTATCGATAAACTTTCTCGATCAGCTTTTAAACGGAACGCTTTCCTTTCTAAAAGGCGTAATTTTTTCTAGATATTGCGATTCACTCAGGGCAATAGCCGATATCTGGCAGGAAAATTCAGGTGACAGTTTCTATCATTTTATACCTTACCCCACCATATTGACTGTAGAATCGATAAATTTTCTATCCGGTGAACTAAAAAAACTTGTAAATCATATTTCCGGCTATTTCAACATAAAAATTGATGAAGAAATGCTGACCGAAGCGATAAGAATTTCGAATAAAAAACGCCTTGCTGTTCTAAAATTTTATGATCTCATCAAAAAGGGAAAAATTGTTATAAATTCGGCAGACTTCTTTTCCATTATTTCTCTTGCAACAATTATGGACAGCAGCGAATACACGCAGAAACTGGAACAATTGATGCAGCAGACGGAATTAACAGACGACCGATCTATAGAAAACAGTATAAAAGTAGCAATATCCGGAATTATGCTTGAATCAACTCAATTTTTTGAAATTGTAGATAAAACAGGTATGAGAATGGTGACAGATGATCTTATGTTCGGGTCAAGGGCATTCAAAGAACTTGTTATCAAAACAAAAGAAGGCCCCTACCATGCGATTTCAAAACGATATTTAAGCAAAATTCCATGTTCCACAAAAGGTAATATCGATCTCAGAATAGACGAACTAATTAAAGACTGCAAAGAAGCAGGCGTGAAAGGAGTAATATTTTATCTCGTAACGTTCTGCGATTCGGAAGAATGCGAGTTTCCAATACTCAGAAAAAGACTGCAGGCAGAAGGCATACCCGTTATAGGGTTGGAAGGAGGTTACCGGGTTAGCTCCGAAGGACAATTTCTTACGCGCCTTGAAGCATTTGCGGAGCAGATTGGAGAAGAATTATGAGATTGCAAGCCACCGGAAACCTTAAAAAACTGATTTCAGGATACTACGGCGACCTGAAGAAAAGCGCGGAATCAGGCAAACCTATAGCATGGGTAAATGTTGGAATTCCGTGCGAAATTTTTTATGCTATGGATATCTTTCCGTTTTATACGGAAAACTACGGCGCAATGCTCGGAGCAAGAAAAGAAGCGGTTAAATATTCAAAATTCGCCGAAGCCGACGGTATAAGCAAGCACACATGCTCATATTTGAGGAGCACCTACGGAAGCTTAATTTCAAAAGAAGGACCGCTCGGCAAGCTCCCCGAACCGACTGTTCTTGTCGAAACGAGCAATTCATGCGTCACAGTACTTTCATGGTGGAGACTTATCGAAAAGGCAACCCATGCTTCCTGTTTTCTTTTTGATTCTCCAATGGTTGAATATGAATCAACCGGCAGTCATCTTGCCTATCAGATAAGCGAAACCAGACGAATGATTCGGTTTCTTGAAGCTGAAACGGGGAAAAAGTTTGATCTGAATCGCCTCAAAAAGGTTGTAAAAATTTCAAACGAAGGAAAACGGTTATGGCGCCAGACTATGGAACTCAGAACTAATCATCCGTCGCCCTTAACCGGAGCCGATCTGTTTACGCATATGTTTCCAATGGTAGCGCTGCGCGGAACGGAACAATATCTGGAACATCTGAAAATGCTGTACAGGGAAACAAAAGAACGGATAAAGTCCGGAGAATATCCGGTAGCAGAAGAAAAGCATCGTTTTTTGTGGGACAATCTTCCGATATGGCATGATCTCAGACTTTTTGATGAACTTGCAAAAAAAGGAATAAATTTTGTAACCGATACATACACTCAGGCATGGGGTGATAAATTCATGGGTGAAGTTGCACTTGATAATCCGATAAAAGGTTTGGCTTACTATACAGGAGGCGGATTTCTCAATGTTCATATCAAAAAACGATTTTCGGTTCTGCTTGATATAATCGGCAGATACGATGTTGACGGAGTTGTGTTTCACGCCGATAGAAGCTGCAAAAGCTATTCTCTGATTCAGGTTCAACTCGCCGATCAATTGAGGCAAAAAGGCATTCCTTCTGTTATAATAGAGGCAGATCACAACGATACAAGGGATTACAATAGAGACAGCATAATAGAAAGAATAGAAACATTAGCAGAAATGGGGGAAAGATGAATAACTGGACTGATGTAAAATTAAATGGCAATATCGGATATCTGATTCTTGACAGAGCTCCGGCAAACGCAATCAACAGACAGTTTGTTGAAGAAATATTAAATCGTTTCGATGGACTCTCCAACGATAACAGATGTGATGTTATCGTTATATCAAGCAGTTTACCGAAGTTCTTTGCCGCCGGAGCAGATATCGATATGATTCTGAAATTCAACAGATCCGAATCGGAAGAGACAACCCGATTTTTTCAAAACAGCTTCAACAAAATCGCTCAATCGAGAAAATTGACAATTGCCGCCATAAACGGCTTTGCACTCGGAGGAGGATTCGAGCTTGCGCTTGCATGCGATTACAGAATAGCTGCAGAAGGAAAATATGTCTTAGGCCTTCCTGAAACAACATTGGGTATTATACCCGGAGCAGGAGGAACTCAGCGTCTTTCCCGCTTAATAGGCGCACATAACGCATTTAAGATGATAGCTGCAGGTCGAAGCATAACTGCGAAAGAGGCTCTTAACATGGAAATATTAGATGAAATATCGGAAGATGAGAATTTCGATGATTTCGTATATAATTTTGCATCAAAAATTGCAAAAGGTGCTATAAGAGCAAAAGAGTTTGCAAAAGCTGCAATATTGCAGGGAGTTGACAGGCCGATTGAAAAGGGGCTTGATGTGGAATTGAAGGCGTTTTTGGGAGCATTTTCGACTGAAGATGCAAAAGAAGGACTTTCAAGCTTCATAGAAAAAAGAAAACCTAATTTTAAAGGAAGATAGGAGGAGAAATGTTTAAAAAAATTGCTGTGTTCGGAACCGGTAGTATGGGAAGTGGAATTATTCAGACTGCTGCGACAAATGGGCTGCAGGTTGTTGCAATTGACAATGAACGTTCATCAGTTGACAGAGGCAAAAAAATTATTGAAAAAAGTCTTGCGCGTTTTGAGAAAAAAGGACGACTAAAAGAATCCGCCAATGAAATAATCGGCAGAATTGAGTTTGCAACCGATCCCGAAAGAGCATCGAATGCAGATTTTGTATTTGAAGCCATTTTTGAGGATATAAAAATAAAAGCAGAGCTTTACAAAAAAATCAATGCTATTGTTCCGGAAACCGTTCCTTTTGCATCCAACACATCAAGTCTCTCTATGACAGCACTTGCAAAAGCAAGCGGAAGAAGCTCGAATTTCGTTGGAATGCACTTTTTTAATCCTGTTCCCATGATGAAGCTTGTTGAGATTATTCCGGCGCTTCAGACGGCAAGCAAAACCGTTGAGGCTGCAAAAAGTATGGCAGAAATTATGGGAAAAACCGCTGTTGTATGCAAAGACACTCCCGGATTTATAGTCAATAGAATACTGGTTCCTTACATGCTTGAAGCAGCAAGGGTATATGATGCCGAAATAGCCTCACCCGAACAGATAGACACTGCAATGAAACTTGGAGCCGGAGTCCCTATGGGACCTCTTGAGCTGATGGATTTCACAGGTGTGGATATTGCTTATTTTGTAGGAAACATACTATATGACGAAACCAAAGACAAGAAATTTCTGCCGCCCAATGTTATGCAGAAAATGGTACAGGCAGGATGGCTCGGCAGAAAAACCGGAAAAGGATTTTACGATTACAGCAAGAAAGATTAAAATAAGGGGGAGTGAATGATTTTTGATGAAAACGAACTGCTTGGCGGGGAGAAGTTAAAAAAGCTTCAACTTGAAAGACTGCAGAAAACTGTCAGAAATGTATATGATAATGTTACTTTTTATAAAAAATCGTTTGATAAAAAAGGTATTAAACCGGAAGATATCAAATCGCTTGAAGATCTTGCAAAACTGCCGTTCACCGTTAAACAGGATTTGAGAGACAATTATCCTTACGGAATGTTTACCGTTCCGATAGAAAAAATTGTAAGAATTCATGCATCAAGCGGCACAACAGGTAAGCCTACCGTATGCGGATATACAAAAAATGATATAAAAACATGGTCGATAATAATGGCAAGAGTATTTGCGGCAGCCGGAGTAACTAAAAACGATATCGTCCAGAATGCTTACGGATACGGCCTTTTTACGGGAGGATTGGGAGCGCATTACGGAGCTGAAGAACTTGGAGCGGCTGTTGTTCCGATATCAGGCGGAAATACAAAAAAACAGATTCAGCTTTTGGAAGATTTCGGTTCCAACTGTTTAACATGCACCCCGTCGTTTGCTCTATATCTTTATGATATTGGAAGAGAAGCGGGAGTTGATTTTGCAAAATTGCCGCTCAGAGTAGCTATACTTGGAGCAGAACCCTGGAGCGAAGGAATGAGAAAGGAGATTGAAGAAAAACTCTCCATAGATGCGATAAATCTCTACGGCCTCTCCGAGATTATAGGGCCGGGTGTTTCATTTGAATGCATAGAAGAAAAGAATGGGATGCATATCAGCGATGACCATTTTATTGCGGAAATTATTGATCCGGCAACGGGAGAACAGCTGCCGTACGGATCGAAAGGAGAACTGGTAATCACTACAATAACCAAAGAAGCATTTCCTTTGATACGATACAGAACAAAAGATATAACTGTTTTAAGCAAACCAACCAAATGCAGCTGCGGCAGAAACTTCACAAAAATGACAAGAATAACCGGAAGAAGTGACGATATGCTGATTATAAGAGGTGTAAACGTATTTCCAAGCCAGATAGAGGATGTGATAACAAAATTCCGTTCTCTTGCAGGTCATTATCAACTCGTCATCAAAAGAGTTGAGCGGCTGGATACTCTCACCGTTGAAGTTGAGGTAATAAATGAGTTTGCCAGATCTATCGGAACTGTAGTTATGGCTGACGGAACCGAGGCGCTTGCCGTGACTCACGAAAAGGTAGAAGCTTTGAAACAGAACCTCAAGAAAGATATCAAAGATCTTATCGGAGTTACCACTGATGTAAAACTGTTTATGCCCAAAACTCTTCCAAGATTTGAGGGAAAAGCAAAAAGAGTAATAGACAATAGAGTAATATAATAAGGATTTTAAATGAAAAAACTTTTACTTGGTAACGAAGCAATTGCCAGAGGTGCTTACGAGGCCGGTGCGTTGTTTGCAACCGGTTATCCGGGCACGCCAAGCACTGAGGTGCTTGAAGCAATCAAAGATTATAAAGAGGTAAACACCGAATGGGCACCGAATGAAAAAACTGCTCTCGAATCAGCCATAGGAGCATCTATTGCAGGCTCACGCGTGCTTGTAACTATGAAACATGTGGGACTCAATGTTGCCGCTGATGCACTTTTCACACTCTCCTACACCGGAGTAAACGGAGGAATTGTCATATTGACTGCCGATGACCCGGGAATGCATTCATCACAGAACGAACAGGACAACAGGTGGTACGGATTGTTTGCAAAAATACCGGTTCTTGAGCCCTCTGACAGCGGAGAATGTCTCAACTTCACAAAACTTGCTTTTGAAATTAGCGAAAAATTTGATACTCCGGTTCTTGTAAGAACAACAACAGTTATAAGTCATTCAAGAAGTGTCGCAGAAATACAGGAGAGAAAAAATGTGGGACTGAGGCCTCTTGAAAAAAATTGGCAAAAATATACGATGCTTCCGGCAAATGCATTATTGAGAAGACCTCTCGTTGAAAAAAAGATTAACGATCTTTCCTTGTATGCAGGAGAATCCGATATCAACTATGCTGAATACAATGACAACTCCATGGGCATCATTACAGGCGGGGCAAGCTTTCAGTATGTGAAAGAAGCTTTTCCCGATGCTTCGGTTTTAAAGCTCGGTATTACCTATCCGCTCAATAAAAAAATGATTAAAGAATTTGCAAAAAAGGTTGACAAGCTTGCCGTAATCGAGGAACTTGATCCGTTTCTGGAAAAAGAAATTACTGCATTTGGTATAAAGATTGATTACGGCAAAAATCGCTTACCCTCAATTGGCGAACTTTCTTCCAATATTTTACGGCAGAGTTTCGGCAAAAACCCGACAAAAAGCTTTGAAAAATCAGATGTTCCGCTTAGGCCTCCCACGCTCTGTCCGGGCTGTTCGCACAGAGGAGTTTTTCGTATTCTAAAAAAATTGCGTGTATTCGTCTCGGGAGATATCGGATGCTATACATTGGGAGCGCTGCCGCCTCTCGGAGCAATGCACAGCTGTATCTGTATGGGAGCGTCAATCGGAGTTGCCCATGGAATGAGTCAGGTGAGAAAAACCGGCGATCAGTTCAAGCCTGTAGCCATAATCGGCGATTCTACATTTTTTCATTCAGGAGTAACCGGACTGATAAACGCTGTTTACAACGGAAGCAACATCCTGGTTATAATTCAGGACAACAGAGTAACCGCAATGACAGGAGGACAGCCCAATCCCGGTACAGGCGTTAAAATAAACGGACAGGCTGCTCCGAGAATCGATATTGTAAAGCTCGCAGAAGCAAGCGGAGTAAAAAATATCATAAAATTCGACCCTTACGATCTAAAAGATACTGAAGAAAAACTAACCGCAGAGTTAGAAAAGCCCGGAGTATCGGTTGCCATATCAACAGATCCCTGCGTTCTTAAATACAAGATTAAGCTGACACCGCTGCGTGTAGAACTTGACAAATGCACAGGCTGCAAAATATGCCTTTCCGTCGCCTGCATGGCATTAAACTGGCATCCCGATACAAAAAAGGTGACCATCGATGAATCGCTCTGTACAGGCTGTACGGTTTGTGAGCAGATGTGCAATTTCGATGCTATAGGAGTTATAGATGGATAAAAATATTCTTGTAGCCGGTGTTGGCGGACAAGGCGTCCTGCTGCTTTCAAGTCTTATTGCCGAAGCTGCCGCTCAAGCCGGATTCGATGTCAAACAAAATGAGGTACACGGCATGAGCCAGCGCGGAGGTTCGGTTGTCTGCAGTATTAAATTTGCAAATAAAGTATATTCGCCGCTAATCGGCAAGGCAGAGGCGGATCTTATAATTGCAACTGAACCGCTTGAAGCATTCAGAATGGTCGATTATCTGAAGAATTCGGGTATCATTTTATATAACAATAGAAAAATTGATCCTATGCCTGTCTCAATCGGAAAAGCTTCCTATCCGAACTCTATTAATAAAATATACCAAAAAAATCATATCAGATACTATAAACTGAATGCATCCGAACTTGCCCTCAAAGCAGGAAGCATAAAATCGCTTAATGTAGTTATGTTTGGAGCAGCATCAAATTTTTTGCCATTTGAGAAACAGCAGATAAAATTGGCAATGCAAAAAATAATTCCGGAAAAGATTCTGGCGATGAACATAAAGGCGTATGAATACGGCAGCACTGCAAAAAACGAAGTCTGAGTGAGGAAAAGCATGAATATCGACAGAAAGGTCGAAGAGTTTATAAAAAGACTCTCCAACGAACCGGAATATCCTAATCAAGGCAAAACTCTTTTCGTCGATCTTGCAGGAAAATGCATAAAAAGTGCATATCTTCCGATTCATGCTGTCAAAAATTTTCTCTCCGGACGCGGTTCGAATATGTTCATACTTTATAATCTTCTTGATGAAACAAAGAATCCGCTTAATCCTGAAATTCCGCTAATTTTTGGAGCCGGAATTTTGACCGGAATAGTTCCATCTGCTTCAAGAGGAAATTTTACAAGCATATCTCCTGACAGCTATGCGATAATGGACTCAAGCTGCGGAGACTATTTTCCTTCATTTGTTAAGCTGCACGGATATGATCATATTGTTTTATACGGAAAATCGGAACACCTGAGTATGCTGCTGATTTCGTATGATTCCGTCAAATTTACAGACGCGGAAAAATATCACGGAATGAACAACATAGAATTTGCTCAGGTGATAGAAAACGATTTCAAATGTACTGAAGGCAGAGATATGGCTGCAGCAAGAATAACATCAGCAGGCGAAAATCTTGTTTTAAACAGCGGTATAATGGGCGGCCCCAAAGCTTTATGGGCAAGAGGAGGAACCGGAGCCAAGATGGGCTCCCTCAACCTCAAAGCAATAGTTGTTTTGGGAAAACCGCCTCGCAAAAAGGCTTCAGAAGATATCATACGAATAAACAGAGAGTTTGCCAAAAAAATTCTCTCCGCAAGCGTCACAAAAAAGGCATTGAAAAAAGTCGGCACTCCGTTTCTGTACAAACCCAGCCGCATCATTCATGCCTTAGGAGTAAAAAACAACCAGGAAACCTCATGGTTTGATACTCTTGATGCAGACAACATTGATACATACAGAACAAAAATGGCCGGCTGCTATAAATGCCCGATTATCTGCAGACCTCTGAATGATATGACCCCGGAGGCACAGGGAGGCTGGGGGAAAAATGCCATGAAAGGGGTATCAGGCAACGCAAGTACCGACGAAAAAGAATCGGAAATCACTCATGAGAATCAAAAAAGTTATAACGGAATCCTCAACAACGGAGTTTTCGACAACTATGACAGAGGCGATGGACCTGAATATGTCACACTTGGAAAATTCGGTCCCAACATCGGCATAAAAAAAGTCGAGCATGTATTGCGGCTCAACAATATATTAAACGATTTAGGGCTTGATTCCTCAAGTACCGGAGGAGCTGTTGCATGGGCAATGGAGCTTTATCAGCGCGGTATAATAACCAAAAAAGATACCGGCGGAATCGATCTCAGCTGGGGCAGCTATGATACAGTTGAAAAACTTCTTTTTATGCTTGCAAAACGTGAAGGCTTCGGAGACACACTTGCAGATTCAAACCGGGCAGTCGAAAGAAAGAGATATCCGAAAGAAGCCGATAGATATAAAATGACAATCAAGGGACTGTTTCAATCGGATCCTCATGACTGCAGAATATTAAAGGCATTTGCCCTCGGCGTCGCAGTTGCAACACGCGGAATGGACCATCTGAGAAACAGGGCAACTCTCGAGATAAACGCTCATATAAACAGCGATTCCGAGTATAAGAAAAGGCTCTATAAAGCGGCGGTATCGGCCGATCCAACCAGTTATGACGGAAAGGAATATGCCGTCAGAAGATGCGAAGATTTATATGCTGTTGGCGATTCAAGCGGATTATGCAGATTCTCGACAAAGTTGTTCAACTCACCCAGCACCATAGATTATGAAGATTTTTCAAACGGAATTTCCGCCGTTACAAACCTCAAATTTTCCGTAGAAGAACTAAATAAAATAGGCAAAAATATAACAGGCCTGGAACGATTGATAAACTACCGCATCGGTCTTTCAAGCAACGACGACATGGTTCCTGAAAGATGGTTTGAAGAACCGGTCAAAAGCGGGCCGTTTGCAGGCGAAAAGATAGACAGAGAAAAGTTCCTTGAACTAAAAAATCGCTTCTATAAAATATCAGGTTTGAATAAAGAAGGAATACCCAATTCGGACTTCCACAGACAGCTGGCAAACGTGACTACCGGTTTTGAAATTTTGGTCAACTTTAGCAGCATTATTGAAATTTCGGGAGAAAATTCGGTAATAATAGATCAGCCGGTGTATAATCTCAGCGAACTGCGAGAC
>CAJVZA010000004.1 GCA_913009315.1 uncultured Hippea sp. | reverse complement strand
CTGCAGCACCTGCTGTCTCCTCTGCAGTGATATTTGCCTGATTGGCATTATCGGCAGTCTGCTTAACCATCGAGTCAACCTCCTCCATAGATGAGGCAATCTCCTCAAGAGAGGCAGCCTGCTCAGCTGCTCCCTGAGCCAGAGCATCCGAGGCGGAGGAAAGCTGGAGAGAGGATTGGTTGATATCTGAGGCGGCAGCGTTGACATTGCCGGCAGGTTTTACAAATGGCTTGACAATCATGTTTGAAGCCGCGAAGGCTGCAATAATTGACAGAATTGTTCCCAGTATGCTTACAATCCAAAATAATATAGTACCTATCCTTATGTTTTTATTAGCTTTTGATAGAACTGTTCTATACAATTTTAATGAATAAGCACTGTCCTTTTTTGTAGCTTCTTCGATCTTTGCTACTGCAATGTTAACATTTTGATATTCGGTAATATATTTTGAGAAACCTGACATATACTTTTTGAATTCATTAGACAACCTTTCTTTTACATTTTCCGATAGATCTGCATTTGTTGCTATGGTAATGGATAATGTTGACATTGCATCATTCCACGCACTAACATATTCCATTTTCCCCTGCTCTATATAGTTCTTTTCTTGAACTCTTGCTTTAAGCAAGCCGATGAGAAGTGTCTTAATATTTAGAACGTTCAGATCATTTTCGATCTGTTTTAAAGAATTATTTAGCTTGCCTCTTATTCCCTGTTTATCGGTAAGCCCCATTCGTTTTTCAGATGTTATGGTTTTGTCAAGTAAAACTGTCATTCTTTTAATGTTTTGCATAATCTTGAGTGATTCTTTAGCGTATCCTGCCGATTTTAGTTTATTTACATATTTCTTTAGATTGTTGATATCATTTTTTGCTTTGTTGGCAAAAGTAAGATCTTTTCTTGTTATAAATTTCAAAATATTGTTGCTTAGATTAAGTTCTGCTATAGTAATGCCTTGAGTATAACCGGATACCTTGGCTGCATGATCCGCTCTGTATGAAAAAAAATTCAAAATAGAAATTACAATGAGTACCATAATTGCCGCCGCAATAAGTAAATATCTTATAGAATACCTTATATTTAATATTCTGTTATCTTTCATAATATCTATCCTCCTTTTTTAAACTTTTAATCTGCTTCGGGCACTATATATGTTTTTTAGTCTATCTTTCTTTGTGAAAAATTTTTTAAGAATGCCAACATCTTATGTTTCAAAATCTGGTTCTCAGTTAAACAATCTCCATATAATACCGTGATTATATGAAAAAAACTGTTCTTGTCAATATGACGAATGTGCAGCAAAACTGTGTTATAGTCATATTCTAAGCAGCGGTTTTGTTTATTCCTGCCGTATTTTTTGAATCAGCCTCATCTATCAAATCCCGACAAATAGCCATGCTATTACCTGCAATTGTGCTTTGATGAGACCCGCCTGTGCGGGCAGCTTGCACGCACAGGCGGATTTGAACTCTAAATTTGAAACACTTAGAATTATTAGAAGCACCCTTTGATGTTTTGATGTTAGGATTTGCAGCGAAAATTGACCGGGGCGATTTTAAGAAGCTCTGCCTCTGTTTATGGTTATCGTTGCTATGCCTTGTAAGTTCCGATATAGGGTTACCGTTTCATAAACTTATCCAATCTGTCTGCCGTTCCGTTCGGATGCGTCGATTCACAACCCGAAGAACAGTTTCCTAATATAAATTTCCAATGTGCGTAAAGATAAAAAAGAGAGAGATTTTACTTAAGGAGACTACTGTACAATAAGCAGATTCACAGCTTATTGTAAAGCGGTCTCCTAAGGTACTGTTTAGTGCCTGGAATGAGCCATCAAATTTTTCTTAAAAAAGCTTATCCAGACAAGGCATATAGGTCTGTCATTGATCTTTTTGCTACTTTTAGGAAGATATATGCCGAACGAACAGCTGCTGCAGCGCCAATCAGGATAACCGCAGGCGGAAAGAAGTATTTTTTCTGTCGGAAGTTTTACGGCTATATCAACAAGCGCCTTTTCTATATCTTCCTGCGACGGACTGGAAATTTTATCGATATGTTTTCTCATAATATCGGAGAGACATTTTATATCGCTGTTGGTTTCTTTTTCTGCAAGCTCTATAAACTTTTCGGTTTGAGTAACTATTTTTTTCTTTTCCATTAAATTTCAATCCTTTTAATTTCTGAGTTTGATTTCGCAATTTTGAGCAATCCGGCCGTTCTCATATCTCTTTCTACATCCCTTCTTTTCGACAATTCGTTAAGTTTGAAAAGATAACCGGACAGATCATTCTCGCCATTTTTACATTTATCAATAACCTCTCTATAAAATGAGATCATATCGAAAATTAGTGAGTTGCCGTATTCTCTTCCTTGTACTTTGAGATAACTTACACCATTCCGAAGCGCTACAGGAATTGTATTAAGCAGCAAAAATGCATCATTGGTCATCTTGACACTTGATTCGCCGCTCTCCCATGCAATTTGGCATATTCTGTTGCAGTGCCCTCCTCTGTTGGGACTGCCGAAGAATCGATTTTTCCCGTTTTCAATATGCCAATCCTGTTTTATATAGCTGCTCATAGTGCATTTTCCAAGATACGTAAAGCAGTTATTTGAATGGAGAAAAATCTCAAGTTTCAGATTCAGATCGTCCTGAATAAATTTAATTTCATCCATAGTAATATTGCATGGCGCTACTATGCATGTTGCACCGGCCGCCCTGTAAAATTTTATATCATTTTCGTTGATAATATTTGCTCCGGCACTGGCATGAATTTCAAGGTCGGGAAACCGGTCTCGTATCAAACTCATTGCACCCGGATCGGTCATTATAACTCCTTCTATGCCGTATGAGTTAAATTCTTCTATCGTTTTGAGCATCAAAGGAAACTCAGTTGATGAAGCTATGGTATTAAAGGCAACTCTTACCTCTTTGTTGTGGACGGATGCGTATTGGGCAAGGGTTTTTATATCTTTACTGCTCATCTCATAATTTTCAGTTCTCCTACTCCAGCCTCGCGCCCCTACATATACGGCATCTGCTCCTCTTTCCAAAACTCCCACAGCCATCTCAAGATTTCCACCCGGAGCCAGCAGTTTCGTTGTCATATTGCCTCCTTATTTCGTTTCGAAATATATTTATATCCTGATTGTTTAAAGAAATATCCGTTGCATAGTCCAAACTTGGCAAGCATGGACAACTCTCTTACGGCATAGATCTCATCAATTTTTCCTTCGATTAGATCTCTGTATATTGATGAGGCGGTTTCCAAATATACCTCATCTCTTCTGAAACTATAAATATAAAAAAATTGGTAGTTTGATTTGAGCAGATCACTCATATATTCGGCCATGCATAGTTCATATCCTGATATAGGGGCTCTTCCTATGTTTCCCAATTGCCATTCATCTTGTTTGAGCCACTTAGGAGTTCGGCACAGAGTTTCGCAGCTTCCTTCCATCTTCAGTTCATCGATAAAAAAACAGTGATCAGAGATACCAAGAGGAATATTGCCGTTGATCGGCATAGTAATCTGAACCGATTTTTTAATTATGTCAATCTCCTCAAGCGCAAGCTCGGGATTGGGAAATACCCTGCTGGTGCCGAACTGCTTCAACAAATCGGCTGTCTGTTTTGTATAGAGATTTATAAATAAACCTGCATGAATATCTTTCGATTTTATCAGACGCAGCAGCCCCATGTTATGGACCTCAAAACCGTCTATGGGCAATTTTTCGGCTTTTTCTATTAAAGTCTCCATCCATTTAAAATCGTCGGTTCTCGGCACAGCATACAGAGACAGATAGCATTTTTTCCCTAATTTCTTAACTCTATCAACGGCTCTGTCGAGATCATTTCCGCTTGATATATTTCCGGGGAACTTTGGGCAGGTCGGATCTCCAAGGTATATCGTATCAAAATTTTTTATTGCCCTATCGGTTAAGGTTTTTACAGTTGCAATATGAGTCGCTAATTCCATGCTATTATGCCCCCTATTCTTTTGCAATTTTCTGCTACTTCTTTAATATCACCTCTTCCGGCAACCTTTAGAGACTTAGCTCCCGATGAGATCATCGCTTTTATAAATTCCAAATCATCTCCCATAACGGTCAATCCCGTAATATGTTTGCATGGTTTGCTGCAAACTCCAAATCGTTTGGCACTGCTTTTTCTCTCGTAGCTGTCCCACCAGCATTTACCCATCTGAAGAGCTCTGCATAAATTGCCTGAGACAAAAACCTCTACATCCAAAACGGACGAGATAGCCGCTATTTCATCCGGCATTACAGACGGCGGAACAATTACTCTTGAAGCGCCTATATTCTTATAAAATACAGCTTCCTGGTAACTTATAACGGAAACTCCTACTGAGAGGTGAACAGGCAACAGTCTTGCAGCCGAATTTATCAGTCCTGCGTCCTGGATTATAACCGCATCTACTAACTCTGAAACAGATGCAATATTTTTCAGAAGCAGCTCTTCGTCTGCCGTATAAGGCATCCTGTTGAAAGCGCAGTAAAGCTTTTTAGATGTCGCTTTACGTAAGCCTTCTATCTCCCGTTTATCAATTTCAAAACTTTTGGAAGAATGACTAAAGCCGGCCATTCCGAAATAAAAACCGTCTGAATAATTCTCCAGCACCTTAATATCCTCAACACTGCAGATCGGTGAAACAATTTCTAAACTTTTATTCTCTCTCATGCTTAAATAATAATAATATTTTACTATTATGCAATATTTATATCCCATAAAAATCGGGGGAATCATTCATATTCTTGAATTATCTCCTTATGATAGTACAATTATATTCCATAATGAACAAAAAAGATATATTGCAAGGACCGTTTTTGGGTGCTCACGTCTCCATTTCGGGCGGTTTTGAAAATTCAATAAAACAGGCAAAAATTCTGGGATGCCATGCCATACAGATCTTTTCAAAGAATCAGATGCGCTGGAGTGCGTCCGATATAACCGATCAGGCAGCTGAAAATTTTATCGAGAAACGTGAAACAGGCAAAATAAGATATCTGCTAATACATGATTCTTATCTGATAAACCTGGGCAATCCTGATGAGACAAAAAGAGCACGCTCAGCAGCAGCATTTTCAGATGAGATCAAGCGTGCAAAAAAGCTTGGCGCCGAATATCTTATTTTCCATCCGGGAAGTCATCTTGGAATAGGAGATGATGCCTGTCTGAAACTCATTTCCGACTCTCTTAAATCAGCTGTATCAAAAGAAAATCCGAGCGAAAGCAATCTGATGATTCTGATTGAAACTACTGCGGGTCAGGGCACCAATGTAGGGTATAAATTCGAGCATCTTGCGAAAATAATTGAGCTCACAAGTAATGAATCAATAGGCGTATGTATAGACACATGCCATATTTTCGCTGCAGGCTATGACATCAGAAACAAAGAAAGCTATAACGAAACAATGGGCAGATTCGAGAATATTGTCGGTTTGAGATATCTTAAAGCATTCCATATAAACGATTCAAAAACCAAATTTGCAAGCAGGGTTGACAGACATGCAAATATAGGAGAAGGGTTTATTGGTACCGATGCATTTAGATTTTTGCTTAACGATAGTCATTTGACTGTCCTGCCGATGATTCTGGAAACTCCCGGGGGGCTCAATGCATACAAAAAGGATCTTGAAACGCTATCCGGTCTTTTTCAGGATTCGTCATATATGTAAAGTATTCTGCCGCAGTTGGGACAAAATACCAGTTGTTCGGTTTCCATAACGGTTGCCGACACTTGTGGAGGCAGCATCAAGAAACATCCCATGCACGATTCTGATTTTATTTCCGACATAACATTTCCTTCTGCCCATCTGTTTATCTCTTCATATTGTGTTGTAGTTGTGTCATCAATGTTGTTAAAAAGGCCTGATCTCTTCTTTAAATAGTTATTAATGGCGACGGTAATTTTTTTTATTTTATTATCGGTAGTTTTGCTCAACAGTTCGTATTCGGCTTTCAGAGAATCCGCCTCTTTCTGCTTGATGTCCCTCTTTTCTATATATGTATCGATATCGGAAAGCAGTGACACTATTTGATCCTCTATTTTTTCTACCGACGTATTTGCCATACTCATTTCAACTTCTAAAGCCTTTTGCTCCTTTGTGTTTTTTACAAGTGCACTCTTGTTGTCCAGCGTTTTAATTTGATCATTTTTATCCTCGACAAGCTGCTCATTATATTTTCTGTCTTCTTTCAAGGTGATGATTTTTGCATCAATTTCCTCAAGTTCTTTTATGAGTATCTTGATAACGTTCTCTTTCGTCTTAACATTGACATCCATCGCTCTAATATTTTCTTTTAATTCATGAACATGTTTATCGATTTCCTGTATCTCTAAAAGCGTTTTAATTGTTTGATTCACTACCAACCCCTTTCAAACAGTTTTCTTCAATTGATTTAATATATAACAATCGATTTCCATAAATTTCCTCCAAATAATTTTGTATAATTTCTGTAAAAAGTTTTTGTTCTATAAAATGACCGATGTCGAGTACGCAATAGCCGTTTTCTCTGAAAAACAGTGCATCGTGATATTTTAGATCGCCGGTAATGGCCAGATCAAAAGATTTTGGGTTTAATTTTCTGATGATAGAACTTCCCGAACCTGATACTACAAGCAGTCGTTTTATGATTGAAGAACTGCTGCCGATCAAATTTAATGAGCTTATGCCAAACAGGTTATAACATCTTTGGACTATTTCATCAAATCCGACCGGTTGTATTATTCCTATTCTCGAGAAACTCAACTCTTTATCGGAACATCCTGAAACTTGTGGTATTTCTATCTTTTCCATTCCGAACAGCGCTGCGAGATAATCGTTCATACCTCCTGACGCAGCGTCTATGTTGGTATGAAGTGAATAGATATTAATATTAGAACCAATAGATTCCGTAAGAGCTGATGCCGGATACAATCTATAGTCCAGAAAATCCGGCATATTGAACATAATTGGATGGTGCGAGAGAATCAAATTCGCCTGATTTTTTTTTGCCGTTTCCACGCTCCTTTTAGTAACATCAAGACAGATAACTATTGATTCCGTGTTTTCATTGTTTCCCTTATATTGCCATCCCGACCTATCCCATTCGGCAGATAGATTAGGAGGAAATTTTTTTTCAAGAGATATTATTAGATCATCAATCAATACAGACATCTGTTTTGGTGGGCCCACCAGGACTCGAACCTGGAACCAACCGGTTATGGGCCGGTTGCTCTAACCAATTGAGCCATGGGCCCTTATACTCTCCTAAAAAGCAATACAGCATTTGTACCACCAAACCCGAAAGAGTTGCTCATCACAATATCTACCTTCACTCTCCGCGCTGTTTTGGGAATATAATCCAGATCGCATTGCGGATCAGGATTATCGAGATTTATTGTAGGAGGCAGAATTGATTTGTCAATAGCGATAGCACTAAAAACAGCTTCTATTCCGCCTGCCGCGCCGAGAAGATGACCTGTGGCGGATTTTGTCGAACTGATCATTAGCCGTTTCGCATCTTCGCCGAATACAGACTTAATTGCTTCCGTTTCGTAAATATCATTCATAACCGTGGAGGTGCCATGAGCGTTTATATACTCAACATCTCCTGCCGCTATCTCAGCGTCCTTCAGTGCCTTTTTCATTGCCAATACCGCACCTTTGCCATGCGGTGAAGGCGCAACTATATGATAAGCATCTCCGCTCATACCAAACCCTATGATTTCTGCATATATACGAGCACCTCTTTTAGCTGCATGCTCATACTCTTCGAGCACCAATATTCCGGAGCCTTCACCCATAACAAACCCGTCTCTATCTTTATCAAACGGTCTTGATGCCCTCTCAGGTTCGTCATTATGCGCAGAAAGTGTTTTTGAAGCAGTAAAACCGGCCAGCGACAGTGGAGTAATTGTAGATTCGGAACCGCCTGTCACAAAAATATCGGCGTCTCCGCACTGTATGGATCTTGCTGCCAAACCGATAGAATGAGTACCGGTTGCACAAGCAGTAGCAACAGAAAAATTAGGTCCCTGAAAATTATATTTCATTGATACCCGACATGCCGACATATTGGAAATAGACATAGGTATAAAAAACGGTGAGACACCTCTTTCTCCGCGTTTATAAAGAGTAAGCGTATATTTCTCGATTGGTCCCAATCCTCCAATTCCGGTACCTATTGATACACCGACCTGATCGGGGGAGTAATTGATTATTCCTGAATCTTCCCATGCTTCTACCGATGCAGCGAGGGCGTACTGAGTAAAAAGATCCATCTTCTTGATTTCTTTTTTTTCTACAAAATCAAGCTTGAAGTTTTTTATTTCGGCAGCAATCTTACATTTAAAATCCGTTGTATCAAAACGACTTATTTTAGATACTCCGGAGATACCGTTAATCAATCCTTCAAAACTCTCTTGTGCGCTATTTCCAACAGGTGTAATTGCACCTACACCTGTAATTACAACACGCCTCAATTTATCTCCTTACGCTTTGTGTTCGCTTATATAGTCTATTGCACTCTGAACAGTTTTAATTTTCTCAGCATCCGAATCAGGTATCGAAATCCCGAATTTTTCCTCAAATGCCATAACAAGTTCAACAGTATCAAGGGAATCGGCGCCTAAATCTTCTACAAATCTTGACTCGTTTGTTACCTCTGATTCTTCAACCCCAAGCTGATCAATAATGATCGCTATTACATCCTTTTCCAAGCTCATTTTATCCTCCTTTTATAAATGTAAACCACCGTCTATTCTTATAACATCGCCTGTTATATAGCTTGCTTCATCTGAAAGCAAGAACAGGACGAGATTTGCAACATCTTCCGGCCTTCCAAGTCTTTTCAATGCAATTTTACCGATTATGCCAAGTTTATCATTTTTGGACAGCTCGCCGGTCATATCGGTTTCTATAAATCCCGGAGCAATCGCATTTACTCTTATATTTCTGGATGCTACCTCTTTTGCCAGCGATTTGGTAAAACCTGTCAGACCTGCTTTACTCGCAGCATAGGCGGTCTGTCCGCCATTTCCATCTTCTCCTACAATAGAACTCATGTTAACTATGCTGCCGAAGCGCTTTTTAATCATTCCTCTGAGAACTGTCTTTGCAACCAACATTCCTGAGAAGAGGTTTGTATTAATCACATTAGCTATTTTATCTGCAGAAGAGATTAAAAGCAAGCCGTCATCGGCAATACCGGCATTGTTTACCAAATAATCAATTGTCCCCGTTTTTAATGCGAGCTCCTTTACCGACTTTTCAATTGAAGCGATATCGGATAGATCAATCTTTGCGGCAATAGCTTCGCTTCCATTACGCAAGGCATTTTTCACAATTTCATCGGCAAGTTCATCGTTATGAGCATAACCTATTATAACCTTCAGGCCGTTTTGTAAAAGTGCCTCTGCGACAGCTCTTCCAATTCCTCTTGTGGCTCCCGTAACGAAAGCGGTTTTACCTGAAAAATTCATTTAATTGCAATCCTTTAAAAAACTATCTATATCATTGACCTTTTCTATATTTTGAACTTTGATCTTTTTGTCTATTCTTCGTATCAGACTGCGCAATACTGAACCGGGTCCAAACTCAATCATAGATTGCGAAAAGCCGCAGGCCGTATTTATATTATCAATCCATTTGACCGGACTGATAATCTGATTTAAAAGCAACTCTGCTATATTATCGTTTGATTTGATCAATTTGGAATCAATATTTTCTATAATCGTAAATGACGGTGATGTTATGCCGATATCGTTGATGAAGGATGCTAACTTCTCTCTGGCAGGTTCCATGAGCTTGCAGTGAAATGGAGCCGATACAGTCAGATCAAAAATTTTGAAACGTTCCTTAAGTTGATCTTCCACATAGTTTACCCCTTCTTTTGTGCCTGAGACAACCTGCTGATTGGGGCCGTTATAGTTGGCAATATCACAATACATATTAGATTTCTTCGCTTTTGCGCATTCTCGTTCTACTTCAACTGCGGGTGCCATAATTGCAGCCATTTTACCAAAACCGACAGGCACGGCTTCCTGCATAAATTTTCCTCTTAAATGAGTAATCATAACTGCATCGGCAAAACTTATTGATCCTGCCGTAACCAGTGCTGAGTACTCTCCAAGACTATGCCCCAAGGCTGCTGCCGGAGACAATTCACATCTGGATTGAATTATTGACCATAGGGCATAACTTGTTGTAAGAATTGCCGGTTGTGCATTTTCAGTCATTGTCAATTTATCGTCGGGTCCATTCATAATCAGATTTTTAATATCAAATCCTAATCTGTCCGAAGCCTCTTCGTAAATTACTTTAACCTCTGGAAATTCTCTTATAACATCATTTCCCATACCGACAAATTGAGCGCCCTGTCCGGGAAACAGCAAAACCTTTCCCATACTATGTTTCGTGAATGTAAAGTCTTTTTATTATAATTTCCGCTTGCTCGATAATATCCGAGATAATATCTTTTACGGGCTTAACATCATTAACTATTCCCGCACACTGACCCATCATCACGGAACCGTTTCGAACATCTCCGTCTTTGGCGGCTAACCTAAGTTTGCCCTTTCCAAATTCTTCAAGCTGTTCTTTATTTGCACCTTCGGCTTCCAGTTTCATAAACTCTCTTGCAAGTCTGTTTTTTGCAACCCTAACAGGATGACCGGTTATTCGTCCGGTAACAACTGTTGAACGATCGTTTGCCGATATTATCTTTTCTTTATATTTCATAGATATATTGCATTCGACTGATGCGATGAAACGAGTACCCATCTGGATACCTTTTGCTCCAAGGGCCATAGCGGCAACAAACCCTCTTCCATCGGCAATTCCTCCGGCTGCTATTACCGGTATCGATACGGCATCTACTATTTGAGGAACCAACGGCATACTGTTCAGCTGTCCGACATGCCCTCCTGATTCATTTCCCTCGGCAATCACGGCATCGGCACCGATCGCTTCCATTCTTTTTGCAAATGCCACAGAAGCAACTACCGGTATTACCTTGATTCCTTTGCTTTTAAATTTCTCTATATATTTGGCGGGGTTTCCCGCACCTGTTGTAACCACTTTAACCGAATCATGCCTCAATATAGCGTTAACTATGTCATCAACAAAAGGAGAAAGAAGCATAACATTGACTCCGAACGATTTTTTTGTTCTTTTTTCAGTTTCAATTATACGTGTCTCAACCCAATCGCCCGGCGCAGTTCCGGATGCTATAATACCGAGACACCCGGCTTCAGAAACAGCGCCGACAAGGTATTCATCTGAAACCCATGCCATTCCTCCCTGCAATATCGGATATTTGATTTCTAAAATATCGCAGACTTCGGTATACAATGTTTTCACCATTTCACCAGCATAGATCCCCATGTGATACCGGCTCCAAAAGCATTAAGCAATACCATATCGCCCTCACTTATTTTGCCGGTTTCAACTGCTTCGTTCAGTGCAAGCGGTATTGAAGCGCCTGCTGTATTGCCGTGGTGATCTACGGTTAAAACACATTTCTCTATAGGGATATCTAATCTTTTTACCACTGCTTCGATAATCCTTACGTTTGCCTGATGAGGTATAACGACATTTATTTCCTCCGATCTAACGCCGGCTTTTTTAAGAACCGACCTGCTTACATCCTCAAGATGCCTCACGGCGATCTTAAATGTATCATGGCCTTCCATATGTATTTTTGTATAGTTACCGGCAGGAGCACGAAAAGTTCCGTTTCCGGGGGCAATCATAAGATACGCATAATCTCCGTCTGCATGCAGTTCGGATTCCATAATCCCTCTGCTGCCGCTATCCTGAGTTAGTATGGCCGCTCCTGCACCGTCGCCGAATATTACGGCTGTGCTCCGATCATCCCAATTTACAATCCTTGTAAGCAGCTCAGCGCCTACTACAAGAATAGTTTTAGCATATCCCGATTTTATGTAAGCGTTTGCGGTTGACATAGAATATAAAAAACCTGAACATGCCGCATTCATATCAACTGCAGCACATCCGCTTTTGCCCGCTCCAAGTTTTCTCTGCAAATGCAAAGCTGTCGCAGGCAGCGTCATATCGGGCGTGCAGGTTCCTACAATTATCATATCAAGTTTATCTGCCGTTATGCCGGCTCTTTTGAGTGCTATTTTGCTTGCTTCGCAGGCAAGATCGGATGTAACCTGATTATCTGCCGCTATATGCCGCTCTTTTATTCCGGTTCGTTTGTATATCCATTCATCAGAGGTATCCATCATTTTTTCAAGATCATAATTTGTGAGGGCACGCTCAGGCAAATACCCTCCTGTTGCTGTGATTCGGGTTCTATACACCCGATTTGCCTTTGATCATATATCTTTGTATTTCCGTTTCGATAAGTGTGTTCATTCGGTTTTTTATCAATTCTGAAGCTACTTTTATAGAATTTTTTATCGCTTCTGCTTTACTGCGTCCATGCCCTATTATGCCGATACCTCTGATGCCGAGAAGCGGAGCTCCTCCAAAATATTCGTAACTTATTTTGGAATTGAGCCGCTTAAAAGCAGGTTTGTTCAACAGATAGCCCAACTTATACCAAAATCTTCTCTTCATTTCTTTTTTAAGAAAGTATCCTATTGCCTCTGACGCACCTTCGCTTGACTTCAAAAGAATGTTGCCAGAAAATCCATCACATACGAGCACATCGCATTTTCCCTGAAAAACCTCTCTCCCTTCGACATTGCCGATGAAATTAAGATCGGAATCCGCAAGCAGATCAAATGCCTTTCGTGTGAGTTCATTGCCCTTGCCTATCTCTTCACCATTACTCAGAATGCCGACCTTTGGATTGAGCACCTTTAACGCATTCTTTATATAAGCGGAGCCCATTATTCCAAATTGCAGGAGATACCCCGGTTTGCAATCAACATTGGCTCCTGCATCCACTACAACTACAGGATTCTTTTTTGTAGGAAGAACTGCGCCTATAGCAGGTCTTGCAACTCCGGTCAGTCGTTTTAGATGCATTATGGATGCAGCCATAACAGCGCCGGAATTACCCGCAGACACAAAGGCTGAGGCAACCTTATTTTTCACAAGCTCAACGCATTTTGAAATTGAACTCAATTTTTTGCTTTTAAACACAACGGTTGGATGATCATCCATTGATACAACGCTTTGCGCGTCAATAATTTCTATTCTATTGGCAGGATACTCATATTTTTCAAGTTCTCTTAAAACTTCTCCTCTTTTTCCCACAAGCAGAATATTGTCTTTCAGTTCTCTGATTGCCTCAACGGCCCCCAGAACAATTTCACCGGGCGCTTTGTCTCCACCCATTGCATCAACGGCTATCCACACTACGAAGAAACCTCGATAACCTTTCTGTCTTTGTAATAACCGCAGCTTGGACACACATGATGAGCAAGTTTCGGTTCATGGCAGTTGTGGCATGCTACAATGGTTGGAGCTTCTACTTTCCAGTTAGCCCTTCTTTTTTTTGATCTTGCCTTATAATGACGTCTTTTTGGTAAAGCCATTTTAACCTCTTTTAAATTTTAGTAGTCCTGAATAAATACACAAAAAAAACTCTTTGTCAAGGGGAAAGGGATTTCGCTAACCGTTTTCAGCATACAGACAGCATCAAATCAGTTCGTATCCGCAGAAGAAAAATCCAAGTTCATCTTTTGCGGTTTCAGGTGCATCGGAACCATGAACGGCATTATGTTCAATATCCGTACCGCATAGATTTCTTATTGTACCTTTTTCGGCTTTTGATGAATCTGTTGCGCCCATAATCTGCCTGTATCTCTTTATAGCATCATCACCTTGAATAACCATTGGAACAACCTTTCCGTCTGACATAAATTTTGTTAAGCTGTCATAAAACGGCTTATCTTTATGAACCTCGTAAAAAACTTCTGCCTGATCTTTTGAGAGAGAAATCTTTTTCATAGCAACAATCTCTAATCCCGACTTTTCTATAATATCAATTATCTTGCCGCTATTGCCTGCTCTTACAGCATCAGGCTTAATGATGCCAAGTGTTCTCTCTATCATTATGCAGCCTTCTCACTTTTATTTTTGATTTCTTTCTTTTCGACGACCTTTTTTGCAGTATCCGAAGAACTCTTTTTATCATTGTTAAGATTTGCCGATTTATTCGCATAATCGGTTGCGTACCATCCTGTTCCTTTCAGAATAAAAGAAGAATGAGTAACCATCCTTCGCACCTGCCTGCCGCACTCAGGACATTTTTCAAGAGGCTCATCATTAACCTTTTGCAGTTCTTCAAACTTGTACCCGCAGCTTTCACATCCATATTTGTATATAGGCATCAAATACCCTCCATCCAATTATTTAATCTTTTTTCAGTAATATCATTAATTTCTATCAGTTTATCGTGACTCTTCAAACCCCTTACAATGCTAATACAGCATTTTGCAATTCTAAGTTCCTTTGACAATATTTCAATGAGCTGACGGTTGGCAAGGCTTTTCTGAGGCGATGCCGTAAGCGATATTCTAACATTGTCATTATCTTTTTCAACAGCAATCTTACTTGCATTAGGCTTGACATGCACGGCAAATCGTACTTTTGCATCCTTTCTATCTTCAGCCATATGATGAAGATATTATAACTTAAGATTATAATGTCAATATAGATAAGCAGATAAATTTGAGACGATTTGTTGTTTTGTATTTCCTGAATTTGAGCTGTACAAAAAAGTGATCAGAAACATCTCTATTAATTCGGATGTTTCGAATTTGATGTTCAAAGATGACTGTTTACGGAACACATATTAGCATTCTTAAACAGGCTTAGTTCTTTGGATTAATTATTGACTCACCCTTTCTTAGCCTTCTGTGGATCTGTTTATTGTGCAGCAGTCTCTTTAAATAGGAAATGAAAAAAACTTAATATACTTCAGTCTGCTTTACTTGAAAATTCTCATCAGAACATTATTATACTCTCTATACTAAAAATCGGTATAGGAGGAAATATGTCTGAAAAAAGAGTTGTTCTGTTCTCGACGCAAACTTGTTCATGGTGCAGAAAGGCTGAGCAGTATTTAAAGGAAAAGAACATCAAATTCAAAAAGGTCGATGTATCAAGAGATCAAAATGCTGCAAACGATATGGTAAGAATTTCCGGTCAATCCGGAGTTCCGGTAATTCTGATTGGCTCAAGACCTGTTGTGGGTTTTGACAGAACCAAAATAGATAGACTGCTGGCAAGTTGAAATTTATCAGGAGATAACTCTTAAGGAGTTGTCTTGTCCGCCGCAAGACTGTCCGGGAGCAGAAGTCGTAGCAGGAGAAAGCCGGTTTGAGGCGAATATCGAATCTGTTATTGCAAATGAGAAAATATAGCCGAATCCGTATTTTTCCTGAGCAGACTTTCTGTTCCCTGACAGTTTCTATTCAACTTGCACGCTCTTTTTAGCAGCCGCAAAAACCGTAATTATTTTTTGAAGTTGAAACTACCTTATACCGAAGCATTAAAAAATTACGGTTGCAACTGCTTTACCCGCGCGCATATATAGACAGGTTATATCTCATCCTCACAACAACATATACGAAATGCGCAGAGAGGGCATTGAATTGACAAAAATCAGATAATCTATAGAATTACTGAATGCGCAAAAGCAATATTTCTCTGTTGGTGATTGTTTTATCTGTTTTTGCAGCTTTTGCTCTCTTTTTATCAAGGCAGAAACCCGTGCAGACAGGGTTTATTTATTCGTCCGGAACAATAACCGGAGACGAGATCATGGCTTCCTCGAAGCTCCCGGGCAGGATAAGAAACGTCTATGTATCAAGAGGATCATCGGTAAAAATCAATCAAATTCTTTTTTCCATTGATGATAAAGAACTTATTCAAAAAGAGCAGGCTGAGCAGGCTCAAATTTCAGCAGAGCAAAGCAGATTGGATGAAATCTCCAAGGCCATTCCATCTGAAATAATCCGTTTAAAAAATGAATCTATCTCATTTTACTCAAACTATAAAATGCTTTTGCCGCTTGTAAAAAATGCTCAGGCTGACTATAGACGTTTTACCAGATTGCTTAAAGGAGGTTCGGTATCTAAAAGAGAAGCCGACAGAATAGAATCCAACTATTTAAGCCTAAAACAGAAAGCCGATTCCGCATTAAGCCTGTACCGGTCAGCTTACAACGCATATATTGCATCAAAATCAAAAATAATTGAAATCAGAATGCAGAAAGAAAAGATTGAGGCATTAAAACACCAATTAAACATTATTCTTCTTGAGATTGGCAACAGTAAAATAAAAAGTCCGGTGAACGGTATTATTGCCGGCAAATTTCATTATACAGGTGAGGTTGTTGCGACCGGAATGCCTGTTGTTTCAATTATTAATCCCGAAAAGCTTTACCTGAAAATGTTTGCAGCAGAAGATCAGCTTAGACAGCTTAAATTAGGTCAGCCGGCAAGAATTTATATAGGAACAAAAAAACCGTTTACAGGCAAAGTTTCATACATAGCGAGTCAGGCGGAGTTTACACCGAAAAACGTTGAAACAAAAAAACAGAGGGTTGCTCTTGTTTACGAAATACATATAGCATTGAGAAATCGAGGCCTTCTGCTAAAAAACGGAATGATTGCCGATGTTACAATAAAAACCGATCCGTCAAAAAAATGGACAAAATCGTAATAGAGGCAGATTCGGTAACGAAATTCTACGGCAAGGTAAGAGCGCTCGATTCAGTATCGATCAAGATAAAAAAAGGGTCTATATTCGGCATTGTGGGGCCGGACGGAGCAGGCAAATCTACATTTTTGAAGGTGATAGCATCAATTGAAAAGATTAGCTCGGGGAAAATCAGCTATTTTAATATGAAGCAGAATTCCGGCGGTACGGCTGAAGGTGAAATCGCATTTATGCCAGAGGGACTTGGTGCGAATCTTTACGATGAGCTTAGCGTAAAAGAAAATCTTGAGTTTTTCAGCGATCTTTCGGGCAAAAGTGATAAGAAGTTCCATGATGAACTTTACAGGGCTTCGGGGCTCTACAAATTCAAAAACAGAAAACAGAAAAACCTTTCCGGCGGAATGAGTCAGAAACTTGGCCTGATATCAACGATTGTTCAAAGACCTGAAATAATCATTCTGGATGAACCTACAACAGGTGTTGACCCTCTAAGCAGACTTGAACTCTGGCGGCTTATATACAGATTTAATAAGGATAACGGCACAACGTTTATAATATCTACTTCATATATATACGAATCATCAAACTGTACCGATCTGGCGCTTATCTACAACGGCAAAATTGTTGCCTCCGGAAAGTCTGAGGAACTGGCGTCGCCGGAAGAGCTGTTTCTGAAATCGATTTCATCTGACAAAATCAACTTCAAACTGCCTCTTGACTTAATCACACTGCCCGATGTTGTTATCAAAACAGATAAGCTTACCAAGGTATACGGTAAATTTTTCGCAATGAAAGATGTTTCTATAACGATGAAATCGGGCGACATAGTGGGACTTATCGGAGCAAATGGAGCGGGAAAAACAACGCTTATCAAATCTTTGACAGGAGTTCTGAAAACAACATCGGGGAAATTTCAGATTTTAGGCAAATCTGGCCGGGATATGCGCAGTGATATCGGATATATGTCGCAGAAATTTAGTTTATACAATGATATGAGTGTTAAAGAAAATCTCAGGCTTTTTGGAACAATTTACAGGGTTAAAAATTTGCCGAAAAGAATTGATATCGTGACCGGTACGCTGAAATTGAGATCATTTTTAAACTATTTGACCGAGGATCTGCCTATTGGAATAAGACAGCGTGTTGCATTTGCATCAGCCATTCTGCACTTTCCGAAACTTCTTTTTCTTGATGAACCTACAAGCGGTGTTGACCCTGTGACCCGCCGGCAGTTTTGGGAATTGATAAAACAGTTCGCACTAACCGGAAGAAGTGTGCTTTTTTCAACACATTATCTTGATGAGGCTGCAAGATGCAAAAGCATAATCTTTATGCATGAGGGAAAAGTTCTGGCGTCAGGAACAGACAAGGAGATTATCGCCAAGGTTTCGGAAAAGAATGAAAATATAAACGTTGAACAGGCATTCATACGTTATATAAAGCCTGCCGTTCAAGAAGATTATGAACATTGATATGACATATTTTTTGAAACGGCGCCGGAAAACCATGAATCAACTAATTGTTAGACACAATGCCTGCTTTTTTGCAGAACAAAGAAATAACTTACTGAGAGACCGGACAGCTGATGGCGTTAAAAACCGTTCATAACATAGCAACATTATCGATTAAAGAATTCAAGATTATCATAAGAGATCATCTTACGTTGGTGCTTGCATTCGTAGCTCCTTTTGCCGCATATATACTATTTATATACGGTCTGTCCCTCGATGTTAAAAATATACCTCTGGGTCTGATCAATCAGGATAAAAGCAGCATTTCAAACAATTTTATTGAAAGAATGACAAAAAGCGGATATTTCAAGATTTGCGATAACGAACTGCCTCAAAAAGGCGGTCTGCTGAAACTTAACAGTAAGTGCAGAGGTACATTATGGATTCCGGCGCATTTCTCGGAGCGGCTTAGAACCGGCAGATCACCGGTATTTCTGGCAATAGACGGAACATATCCGTTGAGAGCTCAAACTGTTGCCGGATATATGAGCGGCATGGTCAGCCGTTTTAACCTGGACATAAATCCGGGGCTCTCTCTGCCTATACATCTGGAGGTGCGAAGCTGGTTCAATGAAGGTTTGGAATCAAAAAATTTTATCGTTCCCGGAACACTTGTTGCGACATTGATGTTTTATCCTGCCCTTCTATCGGTTTTGTCATTGGTTAGCGAAAAGGAATCGGGCTCCATAATAAATCTGAAAATTGCTCCGATAAATCGGTTTTCAATAATAATGGGCAAATCGATTCCTTATACAATCATCTCTTTTATTTCCGCTTTGATGATGCTTGCGTTTGCACTTCTCATAGGTATTCCTTTCAGAGGCAATATGGCATTTTATCTTTTGATGCTTCTTTTGTATGTTGCATCCACGGTTCAGATCGGGATATTTATTTCAAATTTAACAAAAAGCTCCGTTTCGGCAGTTTTTATAACATCAATTCTGACAATTCTTCCCGCATATCTTTATTCCGGTTTTTTTATACCTATAAACAGTATGGGAGAAAGCGGACAGATTATGAGCTATCTCTCCTCTGCAAGAGCATTTATGAGGATTACAAGAGCTGAATTTCTTAAAGGATCGGAATTTAACCAACTGTCTGACTCGTTGTATATAGTCTCTTTTTTGGTTATTCTGTTTGCTGCAAATGTTTTCCTTTTTAGAAAGCGATGAAGATTCTGTTGGAGCTTATCAGAAAAGAATATATTCACTTTTTACGTGATCTGGTTCTTGTTGTTGTGGTGCTTTATCTGTTTACAATCGACATATATACTGCCGGAACCGGCTTTAATATGGATGTAAAAAATGTTAAAGTGGCGGTTCTTGATTATGATAAATCAGTTGTGAGCAGGGATTATATTGCGCACTTGAGGAGGCCGTATTTTTCTGTAATTTATGTAAAAAATTTAAACGAAGGAAAAAAATATATAACAAATGGAAAAGCAACGCTCTTTCTTGTGATACCGGATAAATTCGGAGATATCAAAAGCGGCAAATCGGTAAAACTTCAACTGATAGCTGACGGAACAAATTCGAGTTATTCAACAGTTGCAATAAGCTATATTGAAACGATAACCTACAACTACAACCTGCATCTTGCGTTCGATATCAAGCCGAGAAGCAAAAAACTAAAGTATGTAGCACTTATAAGCAGGACATTTTATAACGAAAACCATTCAAGCCCGTGGTTTATGGGCATAACAGAACTTTTATCGGTGATTACACTCGTATCGGTTCTTCTTCCTTCGACCGCTCTTGTAAGAGAAAAGGAGCGAGGCACCATAGAACAGCTTATGGTTGCTCCGGTCAGTCCGATCTATATTGTTGCGGCAAAAATTATATCTATGGTGTCTATCTCTCTGCTTTTCAGCTTTGTGAGCATATATATTATACTTATACCAATGCTGCAGATTCCGTTTCGCGGCTCTCTGCTGCTTTTTATGCTGGCAACTGCAGTTTACACCATAGCTACAACAGGAATTGCACTGTTTTTATCCACATTGGCAAAAAATGTTTCTCAGCTTGTGCTTATGGTTATAATTGTGGTTGTTCCTCTGCTCTTTCTTTCAGGCTCCTGGGCCGACCCGATTGCCATGCCGCCGATTATGGAAAAACTGACCTATCTCTCACCACTTAGGTATTATCTTGATTTGAGCTACGGGATCATACTTAAGGGATTTGGGATCCGCGAGCTGATACCTCAGTTTGTAGGCCTGTTTGCTATTGCACTATCGCTTTTTGTCGCCGGTGTTTCAATATTCAGAAAAAATTTCGGCTAAAAGCGTATGTGAGTACAGGCAAAGCAATCAGGCGATGTCATATCCGCCGGGCTTATAGTGTTTGTATATCTACCTGATCAGAATTTGCAGAAATATCTCTATTAGTTCCGATCAGATAATTATGAGACCACTGCACAGTAAACAGATTCACAGCTTTTTATTGTGCAGTGGTCTCATAATGGCAAGCGGAGAAATTTTGTTGTCGATAAGGTCGCTCAAAAGCGGACATTTATCACATATCGGCTTTTTTTTGCAGTAAAGTTTTGCAGTTTTAACTATTAAAGCATGATATTGGTTAAAAAGCTTGACCGATTTGGAAAGATTATCGTGAAATAGTTGCTGAACCGAATCATAATCGGAATTTGTTATGATCTTATGTCTTGTCAATATCCGTTTTGTATATGCATCAACAACAAAAACAGGCTTGTTGAAACCGTAGAGCAGAATCGAATCAGCTGTTTCTTTGCCTATGCCGTTTAGAGAAAGCAGCATATCCCTGTCGACAAAACGATTTTTCAAAAAGAACCGTGCAGCTGTTTTCAATCGTTCTGCCTTTTGTCTATAAAATCCTGCAGGTCTTATGAGACTCTCGAGCAGATTTTTATCCAAAGAAAGAATGGTTTCAAAATTGTCCATGTTATCTTTTTTGAGTACGCTTATCGCCTTTTCAACATTTTTCCAGCTTGTATTTTGAGTTAAAATGGCACCTATAACCATCTCATCAAGCGAGTCGGCAGGCCACCAATACATTTTTCCGAAATTTTCGTTGAGCGTTTTAAACAGCTCAAGCAGTCTTGATTTTTTTCTTTTTTCCGCCATATTTACATTATACAGATAAATAGCAGGGTTTGACAATATGTTTGATAAAATCAGCAGCGCCAGAAAGTTACCCGACATACCGGAGACAGCAACATACAGTTATATCAGGGAAAGATATATCGCATTATCAAAGTGCCACCATCCGGACATACATGGCAGCGATGAAAGGATGAAAGAGATAAACGAGGCGTATGAGGTAATTTGCAATTATATAGACCATTACGCATATAGCTTCGCAAAAAAGGATATAATTAATGTGTATCCCGAATTGCTTTACAGACGATTTTACGAGGATCAAAAATGAATTACAGGGATCTGGAAAATTGCGGGAAAGAAACTATAAAATGTTTGGTGTGCAGCCATTTTTGCGAACTTAGCGATCAGCAGGCGGGAAAATGCAAGGTGAGAAAAAACGAGAATGGAGCCATCAAAAGCATGGTTTACGGCAAGGTTGCTGCGGTTTCGGTTGATCCGGTTGAGAGAGAGCAGTTTTATCATGTACTGCCGTCAAGCTTTTCCTATGTTGCCGCTCCGGACGGATGCAATCTGACCTGTCCGTTTTGCGGTACCTATGAATCCAGAAAACTGACAAAGAGGAATGATAAGATCGATATGACGCCTGAGGAAGTTGTCAATGATGCCATTGAGTACGGCTGCAGCTCAATAACATACGGTTATTCTGAACCGACGGTTTATATCGAATATGTCCTTGACACTGCTGAAATAGCAAAAGATAAAGGTTTAAAAAATCTGTTCAGCACAAACGGCTTTATGACAGATGTTCTCATAAAGAAGATGACCGGCCTGATAGATGCGGTAAACCTCGATATAAAAAGTTTTTCCGCCGATAAATACAAAAATATTCTAAACGCCGATCTTGCTGTTGTGAGAAATAATCTGGAATGTTTCATAAAAAGTGATATCTGGGTCGAAATTACAACTCTTATTGTTCCGGGTTTTAACGACAGCATCAAAGAGCTTTCTGCTGCTGCAAAATCAATTGCGCAGATAGATAAAAATATACCATGGCATTTGAAGCACTTTTTCCCTGCTCATAAATATAAAAATAGCTATCCGACGCCTGCCGCAAGCGTCGGAGATGCATATATGATTGGAAAAGACGCCGGTTTGCGCTATCTGTATTCAACTTGTGACGATGAGGCTGCGGATACCGCTTGCCCATCGTGCGGTAAAATTTTGGTTGTTCGTCGAAATCGTAAAGTCATAGAAAACTATCTAAATAACGGCAAATGTCCCGAATGCAGGCAGAACATACCCGGAATATGGTAGAGCTGACACCCGTCTACAGCAAACTTCAGGTTCAAAAAACCATCGTTGAAGTTGCGAATAAGATAAACAGGGATGGATTTATTGCTCCCGCGATGCTGATAGCTGTATTAAACGGAGGCGCCTATTTTTTTGATAAAATCAAAAGACTTATAAAAACGGACTTTCAGACTGATTCGATACAGGTAAAAAGTTATCAGGGTACAAAAAGCAGCGGCGATATAAACATCCTGAAGGACATTTCAGGAAATATAGACGGCAAAGACTGTCTTGTTATTGATGATATCCTTGATTCCGGTGCAACATCGTTTTATCTCAACAAATTGTTAGAGAAAAGAAATCCGGCTCGCATAAGATATGCATATCTTGTTGTCAGAGAAAATGCGGCCAAATATGATGTGGCGATAGATTATCAAGCTTTTAGTCTAAAAGGAAATGATTTTATTGTCGGCTGCGGAATGGATTTAGACGGCAGCTACAGAGAACTTGACGGAATCTACAAAATTAGTAATTATAAGACCGCTGCACAATAAACAGATTTACAGCTTTATATCTCGGACGGCATCCTATGAAGAAGTCAGAAACAGTTCAAATTGATCTTTAGGCATCGCTTTTGCAAAAAGCCATCCCTGTATATTATCGCAGTTCAGCTTTGTCAGAATATCTAACTGTTCGACGGTTTCCACGCCTTCGGCTACCGTGCTTAAAGAAAGTGCCTGAGCTACGGCAATAATAGACTGAACAATAGCAGCAGAGCGCCTGTCACTTGTTATCTTTTGCACAAAAGAGATATCTATTTTCAGTATATCGATTGGCAGCTGCTCTAAGTAGGATAAAGAGGAAAAACCGGTTCCGAAATCATCAATGGCTATTCTGATTCCCTTTTCTTTCAAATTAGCAAGAATTTTTTTTGAATAATCTAAGTCGGACATAAATAGTCTTTCTGTAATTTCTACCGTTAGAAGAGCCGGATCTATCCGATATCTTTCTGCTGCAGAGAATATATTATGTGTCAGATCCGGCCTGGTAAAGCTCTTAGGCGATATATTAATGGAGATCGGTGTGAGTTTTAGTCCTTTTTCCTGCCATTCCCTCATATCTGAGCATGTCTGATCTATGATCCATTTCTCTACATCTGCGATCATGTTGCTTTTTTCTAAAGTCTGAATAAATTCCGCAGGCATAATTGTCTTGCCGTCTTTTTTCCAGCGCAGAAGTGCTTCGGCACCTGAAATCGTTTTTGATATCGGTTCAAAATAGGGTTGATAATGCAGGAAAAACTCTTTTTGTTTCAGGGCATTTGACAGTGCTTCTTTCAACTGTTCGGATTTTTTTATATCCCTCTCAATATCTTCAGTAAAAAAACTGTATGGTTTTTCGGACTTGGATTTTTTATTATAAAACAATGCGGTTTCTGCGCGCGATAAAAGATCCGATGCATTTTGAGCATCATTCGGATATATGGATATACCGATGTGAAACGATAATCTTATCTCTTTCGAATTTATGTTAAACGGCTTGTCCAACACATTTTGAATTCTTTTTAAAATGTCCGGCATACTGTATTTTACGTCTATCTCCTTAACTAAAACATAGAATCTGCTTCCGGACGCTTTTGCTACCAAATCGCTGCTTTTTAATATTTTGGTTAATCTGACCCCAATTGCTTTGAGAAGTCTGCCGCCGTTCTCAAACCCCTGAACGTCATTGATATAGGCAAAATTGCGGGGATCGATTATTACTAATGCAGCCTGCTTGTTCAGACCTGTTGTTTTTATGTACGATTCGGCTGACTTCAAAAAAACATGTCTATTCGGCAAATTTGTTTCAAAATCATAAAAAAGCATCTTATTTATGGAATTTTGCAGTTTAACCTCTTTTGTAATCTCTTTACCATGCAAGATAAAATAATCATGATTTTCTCTCATTTTAAAATGAGTTATTTTAGTATCCAAATATGCCAAGCTGCCATCCTTTTTTGTGTATATCAGCAGATCGTTAAAAGCCTTTTTCTTTTTCAGCAAGTTATCAAAGAATTCATTTGTCAACGGTTTGTTTTTGAGCCTGTTATTGATTATATTGCAATGTTCATCCGAAAGCTTACCTTCGGTATTTCCCGCAAAAATTTCATTGGCTGCCTTGTTGGTGTAGGTTATTGTCAAATTTTTATCTATAATAACTATATATGATGAGCCTTTTTCCAACGCTTCCATTGTTATATTCTGCCATTTTTCATTCTCTATTTTGTCAAGAACGAAGTGAATATCATCAGCAATTTCGTTGAGAAGATTAAAATTTTCTCTTCTGAAAAAGTTCAATCTATTTGTATAGATATTGAGTATACCCATCAATTTCTCTTTCTTGATTATCGGCAAAGAGGCGCTTGACAGATAATCTCTCCTCAACATCTCTTTTGACCATGGTTTCAGTAAGCGGTTCCCGGCAGTATCGTTGTTTATAAAGATGCTTTTCCTCTTTATAGCTTTACTTGTTGGTCCGGTGGACAGATTTTTGTTGAGAGATTTTACTACGAAATTTACATAACTCTCATCCCCGCAGAAATATGTTTGCGTTATGTGAGTTTTTTCATCCAGAATACCGATCCATGCAAGCCTGAATTTTCCCTGTTCAACAAAAATTTTGCAGATATCGCTGAAAATCTGAGATTCGGTTTTCGCCTTTATCATCACCTGATTCACTGCGCTCAACATAGCATGCATCCGACTGATATCAAGAGTTCTGTTGATTACCCTTTTTGTATGTTTAATCAATTGAGCTGTTTCCCGAAACCCTATCTCCTTTTGATTTAGATATTTGCCTGTTTCTAATTCGGCTAAACTTGCGGTTATGCTGTTGATGGCATTCTGAAGGCGCCTGTCCGGTAAAAAGATTGTAAACAGATAGATAATACAAAGCAGAAAGATAAGTAAGGCTGTAATTATCGCCAAAGTAAAATAAGATTTTTCCAGACCGGCTTCGCCTATTTTCTCTATATCATATGAAAGATTAGGCGCTGCCTGCTTATCTCCTGAAGCTTCCGCTTTGATAATTTTTAATTTTATTGCTTTTAATTTTGTCTGATCAATAAACAGATTGCTATTCAGTTTATTCAAATCACGCTTGAGTATATCGTATAACCTTGTTTTATCTGTGTCGGAAAGTTGAACATTATTTATTAAAGTACCTGTAATCTTAGCAAATGCGGCGGTTTCTGCATGAAAAAGCTGTAATGCATAAACCACAACAATTGAACTGAAGATGACAGCTAAAATTCCGACTGCACTTAAAGCTATGAAACTGATACGTCTTTGGCCGGTTATAGATCTCAACTTTTTCTTCATCGCCTTTTCAGTATAAAAGCCGCAAGGCAATTGTCAATTAATATAATATCGTTAGTTGAATACAACTATATATCAACTGCATGATTTGATGGATAAATATTATACTTTCTAATAGATTTTTCATATCTAATATTTATCTCAACGGCAGCAAGGTTCCAACGCAGTAAATGATGCCTTGTCTTTTTGCCCTTCAGGCGGCAAATTAACATATAATTGCTGTGTTAATGTGATGTACTTATACGTTGCTATTGCCACTGCAGCTGCGTTTAGTGCGCAACATCAGTTACTAATCAAAATAAGTTTCTTTTTGGAATCCAAAACCGTATAATGCCTGAATTTTCTCAAATCATCCCTGTTTATTATTACCTTTAGCGGTTCCTTCTGCCATAACTTCCAAAAATTATTTTCCGACACTACAAGCCTTTTTATAGTCTTTTTGCTGTCAAACCGAAGCTCCTGCTGCAATCCTACAGTTTTTACCGGATGATTTAGATAGAACGGTATCGATCTTACAAAACAGCGATATTCAATAACCTTATCTCCGGCGTTTATATACTTCATAAACGGCTTATAGATTTTTAGGTTCGATACGACAGGCGATAGAAAAAGCATAGTTACTGCAAATGGAACTACTGTAAAACTTGATATCGTTAGTTTATCAAATCGATTTCTTGATATTGCGTATAATATTATTATAAGAACTGCGGAGACGGACAGGAGCAGTGCAATCTTATTTTGTTCTGCTATATGTTTTATTGTTCCGGTATAGAAAAGAGCTGCAGCGAAAAGATAAACGAGTGCTATTATTATACTTCCGTATTTTGAGAATTTTTTAAGATTTATGCTGCTAATTGATGCCAAGATTGCAATAAATGGAGCTGAAGGCAATATATATAACGGGAGTTTTGTTGCAGGAATAGAGAAAAAAATCGGCGGCCATAAAGCTGCAATCAGCAGAAATTTCTTGAAGGAATTCAGTTTTTTTTGAAAAACTGCAGGAATTACGGCTGGAAACATCGTTATCGGAAACATCCAGAGATAGTAAAGCATAGGACGAGGGTGGCCAAGCCCTCCTTTGTGAAGTCTGCTTAGAAGCTGGTTATCAATAAGATAACTTAATAATCCCGGATTTTGCTTTATAAGTGCTATATACCAGGGTGCTGCAATGAGAAGCGAGATAACAAACATCCATGGTCTCATTTTTAGAATTGCCTTAAGATTATGTTCGGTCATCAAAAACAGAATAATAATCGGCAGTGTTACAAATAGTCCGATCGGTCCTTTGATCAGAAAAGAGATACCTATGGCTGCATAAAACAGTGTCAGATAAATAAATTGTCGTTTTTTATACCACAGAAAAAATGAAAAGAGGGCGCCGGTTGTAGCAAAGCTGTTTAGAAGATCCGTTGTCAAAACATGTGAGCTGCCGAAAAATATCGGTATGCTGACAAGAAAGACAGCGGCATAGACTGCATTTTCTCTCGGAACAAATTTGCCGGCAAACAGATAGACGAATAGAACAATTATAAATGCGATAATACCTTGAAAGATTCTGACTCCCCATTCGTTTTTGCCTAAGAATTTTATGCCTGCTGCTGCCAGCCAATACGTAAGGGGAGGCTTATCAAAATGCTTGATACCGTTTAGTCTTGGTGTTATATAATCGCCGCTGTTGGCCATTTCAAGAGAAATTTCGGAATATCTGGCATCGGATGTTTCTATCAGACCATAGCTTCCCAATCGAAAAAAGAGCAGAAAGAGTATCGAAACTGCGAGAAGCAGCATTGAAGAATGCTTCACCTCTTTTTCTCTTTGTGTATCATCATAAGGTTTCTGATGTAGATAAATAAACCGGTTGCCTGTCCCAGGATGAAAACCGGATCTTTTATATGTATGGCATATATTAAAAGCATAAGACTGCCTACTATTGATAAATACCAGAAACCTATCGGAATAACACTTTTATGCTGCTTCTCGGAAACAAGCCATTGAAGAAAAAACCGTGCCCCGAATATTATTTGAGCGATAAAACCAATTATTAGCCAGATGTCAAAAGAGTAGTTCAAAGTTCTTCGGCACTTAAATCAATATGGCGTTTCTGCATCCAATGAACTGCAAACAGATCCATCATAGGGCCTATCAGACGATTGAACAGATGATATTTGGATTTTCCAAACCTTCTTTCTCTATGTTTGACGGGAACTTCTATCACTTTTGCTCCTTCAAGTTTGAGCAGCGTAGGTAAAAACCGGTGAAGTCCGTCAAAAAGTTTTAATTTTAGCAGAAATTCTCTTTTGTAAGCCTTGAGAGTGCATCCGGTATCATGGATATTTTCGTGTGTGACATTATTTCTTATAAAATTTGCAACTTTTGATGAGATTTTTTTAATAAGCGGATCGTGTCTTTCCATTCTCCATCCGATAGCAACATCATATTTTCCTATCTGAGAAACAAGCTTTGGGATGTCGGCCGGATCGTTCTGAAGATCGCTGTCTATACTGATGATTATATCACCGTTTGCTGCAAGAAATCCTGTGGCAAGCGCAGCAGAAAGTCCGCCTCTTTTTGTTCTGCATATTATTCTTATATTCAAATCTTTGTTATTCGTCTTTATCTCTTTTATAATACTTAGACTTTTATCTGTGCTTCGGTCATCAACAAATATGATCTCTTTATTTTTATAGTTTTTAATCGCCTCTTTAATTTCGCCGGTTAGTATAGGCAAATTTTCCGCCTCATTATAAACAGGCACCACGACTGATAATTGCATAGCACGATTCTATTCATATCTGTTTGCATGTCAATTATGCGTTATGATTAAGCCGATTGCAAACATCAAGAATGTCTCTATTGATCTATTAACGTATGAGACCACTGCGCAATAAACATATTCACAGAAGCCAAATAAAGAGATGCTTTTAATAAGTTTTACAGCAGCTCACGGTTGACAGAATCCATATTTGGAATATTCTTGAAGCAGATGTTGCTGCCAGATTATGTAAAAAAGATCGACCTTCCAACCCCTTACGCAGTTGGAGCCGTTTCTATATATTATTTTGCCAAAGCTGATACTGCTATTGACATAGGACCTGACCAAAAAAGTACTGCAGAATTGCTGAATGAAGCAGGAGTAAAAACCGACAAACTAAGAATTTTGGCTACTCATGGACACGATGATCATATAGGAATTGCAAAAAACAGACAATTTTCCCGATTTTTTCTGAATGATGCAGATGCCGATTGGCTTATGTACAAATATCCCGGCAATGATATTGCTGAAAAAAATCTGTTGAAGCTTGGTTTGCCGCCTCTGTATGTGCAGGGGATTCTTAATGTAATCGAAAGAATTTTTAAAAAAATTTCTGTACCCGTCTATGAAGCGATAAACGAGGGAGAACTTTTTGATCTGGACGGCAGAACCTTCATTACAATTGGAACGGCCGGTCATACTCCAGGTTCGGTGTCGTTTTTTCTTAAAGATGAAGGAATACTTTTTTCCGGAGATGCTGTTCTTGCCGATATAACAAGCAACCCGGGAACAATATTTGTGGTAAGTGTCCCTGTCGGAAAATGCAATTTCAATCCTATAAAAAATTATCTCGAAACTTTGGATAAACTTGAATCAATCGCTCCGGTGTTAATAGCCGGATCGCATGGAAAACTTGTGGAAAATCCTAAAGAGAGAATAAGGGAATTAAGAAGAAGCTATATAGAGCGAATTGAAAAAACCTATTATATGTTAAAAACAAATCCTATGACGATATTTGAAACTGCAAGAATGATCTTCAGAAATCATACCGCGGATGATGATCTTATACTGCAGCTCGGTGAAGCTATGTCATATATATATTATCTTAAAAATCTTAATCTAATCGTCCGAAAAGATCTGAAATGGTATACCGTATAAAACCGATTTTAACCTTGCGAACGCAGCATCTTGTTTCTGCCGCTCTAAACACACTTTCTCATTTTTGCAGGGAATGCTCTCGAATACGTAAGGCGAGTTGAATGCGGCGTCTGTTAAGGAAGCATTATGAAACTGTTTTTAAAGCATATAAGAGATAAGGTTTGCATTTATCGTTCTGTGAAAGTAGGAGTGGTAGTCGGCACTTTACTTGCATTAATTAATCATTACAATGCAATTTTGAGCGGCGCTTTGACTGCTACCGTTATTTTTCAAATTCTGTTGACTTATCTCGTGCCCTATGGTGTTGCAGCTTACGGTTCTGCTATGCAGGCAAGACATATTGAGTTACAGGAGTTAAAAAATAAGAAAAGAGTGTTGAATTGAAAAGGTATTTCATATTGCGTTTAAAAGGTTTTTATAAGCTGAAAAACTTGCAAAGACGGTATTGTACCGTTAACTATATGTATATGTAAAAATAAATTTGTAATAATGAAATAACAAGAGGTGAACAAATGGGAATGAGCATTACTCAGAAAATAATAAGTGATCATACGGGATATGATGTTAAGCCTGGCGATCTTGTTATGGCTGCGGTGGATCTGGCGTTCGGAAATGATGTAACCGCTCCGATAGCAATTCATAAATTGGCCGAATACGGAATCGCCCCCAAAGATCCTTCAAAAGTGGCATTGATACCTGATCATTTCGCTCCCAACAAAGATATAGCATCGGCTATTCAATGTCAGACAGTCAGAATATTTGCGAATAAATATAATATAGAGAAATATTGGGATGTGGGAGAGACCGGTATCGAACATACACTTTTGCCCGAGCAGGGCATCATAATTCCGGGCCAGATAATTGTCGGAGCGGATTCCCATACATGTACTCACGGAGCTCTTGGAGCATTTGCTGCCGGTGTCGGAAGCACCGATCTTGCCTTTGCAATTGCTACAGGAAAGGCATGGTTCAAGGTTCCGGAAACGATACGATTTGTTTACAGCGGCACACTTCCAAAATACTCAGGCGGCAAAGATATAATACTCTATACGATAGGAAAAATCGGCGTAAGCGGGGCACTTTACAAAACTATGGAGTTTGCCGGTGATACTATCGGTTCACTTGACATGGATGACCGGCTTACGATCTGCAATATGGCTGTAGAAGCCGGAGCTAAAAACGGCATAATCGAACCGGATGAGATTACGGAGAATTATCTAAAAGGCAGAACGGATAAAAAATATAAAATTTACAAAAGCGACGCCGATTCCGCCTCGGAAACGATATATATAGATGCCGGCAAAATTGAACCTCAGGTTGCATTTCCTCACCTTCCGGAAAACAGTAAACCGATCTCTCAAATTACCGAAACGATAAAAATAGATCAAGCATTCATAGGATCGTGCACAAATGGAAGAACATCTGATCTTAGAATTGCCGCCGAAATATTAAAAGGAAGACATCTCGCCAAAGGTGTTCGTCTTATTGTTATTCCTGCAACAAAACTTATTTACAGAGAAGCTCTTAAAGAAGGATTGTTTGATATTTTTCTTGATGCAGGCGCCATAGTATCCACTCCGACCTGCGGTCCGTGTCTTGGCGGTCATATGGGTATTCTTGCGCCGGGTGAAACTGCTATTTCAACAAGCAACAGAAACTTTGTAGGTAGAATGGGTTCTCCCGAATCGTTTGTCTATCTGTCAAATGCTGCTATTGCAGCTGCCTCGGCAGTGGCCGGTTACATTATAAGCCCGGAACAATTATAATGGCTGATGCCGACTTTGATCTTCTTGTTATTGGAGGCGGAATAGCAGGAAACAGTGCTGCTATAAGAGCAGCCGATAACGGTCTGTCGGTTGCGGTAGTGACAAAAACCGAAAAAGCAGCCGATTCAAACACTTACAATGCTCAGGGCGGAATTGTATATAAGGCAGTTGATGACAAACCTGCTCTTCTGATCAATGATATACTTGTAGCCGGCGCCGGCGCTTCTCTTCCTCAGGCAGCCCGGATTACAGCAAACGAAGGTCCTGAGATTGTTGAGAAAATGCTGCTCGATGAAGCACCGGTAGATTTCGACCGGGACAAATCCGGTGAATTTGACAGAACTGAGGAAGCCGCACATTCAAAACGAAGAATTCTGCATAAAACCGATATTACCGGAAGATATATCGAGCAGGCTTTGATAAAAAGAACAAAGGAGCTTCCAAATATCAAACTGTTTACAAATTGCACTCTTGTAGATCTTCTTACCAATCATCATCATGTAGATAATCCGCTTTCCTGTTACGAAGATAATCGATGCCTCGGTGCGTATGTTTTGGATAACAGCAGTTCAGTAGTAAAAATCATAACCGCGAAGGCCACTATGCTTGCCACAGGCGGTCTTGGACAAATCTATCTTCATACGACAAATCCGACCGTGGCAACAGGAGAAGGACTTGCGGCAGCATACAGAGCACAGACAGAGATTATAAATATGGAATATGTTCAGTTTCATCCCACAACGCTTGCCGTCAGCGGCGCAGACAGTTTTCTTATTTCCGAATCGGTAAGGGGCGAGGGAGCCGTTCTTATAGATTATGACAAAAAGCCGTTTATGAAACGTTATCATCATCTTGAATCTCTGGCTCCAAGAGATATCGTAGCAAGAGCAATTCACAGCGAGATGACCGAACATCATTGGCCGTATGTTTATCTTGATATTGCCTCGTATATGAAACCGGATGAGATAAGAAAAAGGTTTCCGACAATTTGGGAAAAATGCAAAAAACATGGAATAGATTGTGCTTATGAGCCTATTCCGGTCGTTCCGGCCGCACATTTTTCGTGCGGCGGCGTCAGAACAGATCTATACGGCAGAACAACCGTATCCGGGCTTTATGCAGTTGGCGAGGTCGCATGTACCGGACTGCATGGTGCAAACCGGCTTGCGAGCACATCAATGCTCGAGGGCCTGGTTTTTGGATATAGAGCTGCCGATGATATCACAAAAAGGGTGAAAAACAGGTCTGCGGGCGATATACCGAGCATAAGGCCATGGAGCTATACCGGTTCAGGCAGCATTGATAATGCATTGATATTTCAGGATTTCATAACGCTGAAATATATAATGTGGAATTATGTAGGATTGATAAGAAATAGTCACAGACTTGGCAGAGCTATAAATGATTTGAGGCATCTGTGGCAGGAGACTGAGGAGTTTTACCGAAATGCACATTTGACGAGAGAAATTGTGGAATTAAGAGGCGCCATTCAAACCGGGTTAATTATAGCAAGAGCTGCATGGCAGAACCCGACAAGCAGGGGCTGTCATTTCCGTAAAGATTGAGGAAACAAGATGAATTATATTGAGATGAAGTCCGAAATAGACAGGTTAAAGAAAGAGAAAAACGCAATTATTATTGCTCATTACTATATGAGGCCCGAAGTTCAGGATGTTGCAGATTATATAGGCGATTCTCTTGGATTGGCAAGAACTGCAGCAAAAACCGATAAACAGATGATTGTTTTCTGCGGAGTGGATTTTATGGCTGAAACCGCAAAAATTCTTATGCCTGACAGAGATGTACTAATTCCATACAGCAGAGCCGGCTGTTTTCTTGCCGATATGATAATTCCCGAAGAACTAAATGAATACAAAGAAGAACACCCGAATGTGCCTGTCGTTTCATATATTAATACAACTGCAGAGATAAAGGCATTATCAGATATAATCTGCACATCATCAAACGCCGTTAATGTTGTAAAATCGCTTCATACGAAAGAGGTTATTTTCGGTCCTGATAAAAATCTGGCACAGTTTGTCGCAGATCAGCTTCCTGAAATAAAGTTTCATATATGGGAAGGCTATTGTCAGGTGCATGAGCGCATAACCGTTCAGTCCATACTTGAGATAAAAAAGAGACACCCCGATGCAGCAGTAGTGGTTCATCCCGAATGTACACCGCAGGTAATAAGGATTGCAGATTTTGTGGGAAGCACGACCAAGATTATAAATTATGTCAAAGACAGTGATAAAAAGCTGTTTGTCATAGGCACTGAAATCGGTATTGCCCATCAAATAAGAAAGAAGACTTCAGGAAAACGAATCATCTTTCCTAAGGCAACGCCTTTATGCTACAATATGAAAACCATTACTCTGCCGCGTGTTTTATCCGCTCTCAAAAAGGATCAGTTTAAGGTGTCTGTCGACAAAAAGACAGCCGAAAAGGCGAAGATTGTAATTGAGAGAATGCTTGCTGTAAGCTGATGATAACCGAAGCACTGAGGAATTTTCTAAAAGAAGATATCGGTCCATTTGATCTTACAGCTCCTGTGGGCAGAGGAAAACGAAGTAAGGCAAAACTTATCTGTCGTTCCGGTGCGATTCTATGCGGTATTGATTTTTTTGAGCAGATTTTTAAACTTCTTGACAAAAATGCTGACATCAAACGGTTTTTCAAAGATGGGGATTATATTGAAAAATCTCAGACTGCGGCAATTTTGGATGCGGATGCTGCAGCAATTCTATCCGGTGAGCGGACAGCGCTGAATCTCATATCGCGCCTATCCGGAATTGCAACCCTGACAAGAGAGTTTGTCGACCTAATTGCCCAATACAAGACAGTGCTTCTTGATACGAGAAAAACGACACCGGGTATGAGAATATTTGAGAAATACGCAACAGGAATCGGCGGAGCTTCAAACCATAGGCTTGGATTATATGATTGCGCAATGATAAAGGACAATCATATAAAGGTAGCCGGAAGCATAACTGCGGCAATTAAAAAAATAAAGCCGAAAATTCCGTTTACCGCAAAAATAGAGATTGAAGTAAAGAACATTGATGAATTCAGAGAAGCTGTGAAAGGCGGTGCGGATATCGTTCTGCTTGATCATTTCGAGATAGCTGATATAGAACGTGCAGTGAAACAGAGAAAAAGAGACGTCAAACTGGAGGTATCCGGCAATGTTGACAAAAACTCGATCAGGGCGCTTGCCGCTACCGGTGTCGATTACATCTCAACCGGTTTTATAACTCATCACGCGGTGTGGTCTGATTTTGCGTTGAAAATCGTCTAAAAGTGCCTGTTTTTTCTGTTGCCTTATCGCTTATTCTGCTTCTGCTCCCGTTTTTTGTCCCGTCGCTGTTTTTTCTTGAGTTTGTCGGATTTGTTCCGCTTTTCTTTATAAATCGGAATTTTGGTGCTCAGGTTCTGATCGGGGCAGTTTTTGGATTTTTATACCAGATTATTTTGGTAAGTTTTTTATACGAACCGATTCATGTGCATGCCGGTATTTCATCTGTTTACGCAATAGCCTTGATTGGCATCCTGGCATTTTATCTCGCTGCCTGGTGGGTGATTTTTTTTATTTCCATAAAGCTTTTTCACAACAAAATTTATATCGTTCCAATAATAGGAGTGGTTTTGGAGGCGGCAAGAGATCATATTTTTACAGGTGTTCCGCTTTTTGATCTCTATTTGACGCAGTTTCAAGATAAATTTCTTTTGGGATATGCCCATTTTTCATCATATCTGATCACATTTCTTTTGCTTCTGATTAATGTCTTTATCTATATTGCCATAGCAAAAAAAAAGCCTGCCTTTGCAATGCCGGTAATTGCAATTTTGCTGATAGGATATTTTTTGCCGGCAAATCATTTAAAGATTTCTCCTATTAAAATTTTGGTTATCTCTGAAGATATTGCCCAAGACAAAAGATGGGATCCCGATCTCTACTATACAATCATCAACAGATATATTAAACAGACAAAGATCCTTGTAAAACGATTTCATCCTAATTTGGTAGTATGGCCCGAAGCTGCTGTTCCAATAGTATGGAACGAATATCAGGAAGATAACGATCTGCTTACCAATCTGGAGGATGATATAAAAATTCCTCTGCTAACCGGCCTGCTTTCCTTCAGTTCCTATGGTTATACAAATTCAGCTTTTCTTTTTAAGGGAACCGATATTTATAGATACGATAAAATACACCTTGTTCCTTTTGGTGAATATCTTCCGATAAAATCTATTTTCGACAAGATAGTCGACTTGACGCAAAACGGAGAAGATCTGAAAAGCGGCAATAAGATAACCGTTTTCAATGTAGGAGGCACCAAAATAGCTGCTCCTATCTGCTATGAAACAATGTTTCCGTTTCTAATTAAACGATTTAAACAAGCCGGCGCAACTATAGCAGTAAATATAACAAATGACGGCTGGTTCAGCCATACTTTTGCGCCAAAATTTTTTACGCGGCTGCTTAGATTTAGGGCTGTAGAAAATTCAATCTACTTTCTGAGGGCTTCAAATGACGGCCCAACCCGATTATTTGATCCGAACGGAACGATTGTAAAACCGAAAATTTCAGGAACGCACTATTTTATTTTTGATTTACAATGAAACCGCTGCACAGTAAGGCAGCTGTGAATATACTTGTCGTACAGCGGTCTCGTAATACAAAGCTTTGAGACTAAGTTTTTTCGGGTTGCAGCGGTCTCTTAAGGCTTATTTTGAATTCGAAAGAATATCACTTAATTTAAGTATCGTTTCTGCGTACGGAACACTGCTATTGTAATGAAGAATTGTCTGCAGTCTTCTTTTGCTGCTCCATCCTTCTTTCATAAGAAAATTTGCGGCACTTGCAGCCGCATCATTAAGATTATACAGATCGGCCTTTTTATCTCCGTTGCCGTCTTTTGCATATATAAGATAGCTTGTCGGAATAAATTGAGGAATTCCAAATGCTCCGGCCCATGATCCATTCAATCTGAATACATCTATTTTTCCCTCTTTCCAAATCTTCTGCACAGCCCGCATCTGCTTAATCGCCCAGTTAAACCGCTTTTTTTGTTTGGAATCCTTTAGATCGGAGAACGCTATAATATTTGCATACACATTGGCTACATTATATCCGCCTATTTGCCGGCCGAAGTCAGATTCAACAAATAGAATTGCGGCAATAATCGTTCCTTTTACGCCGCTTTTTTGCGCAGCATCAAAAACAGCCTTATGGCCGGCATAAAACTTTGTTATTCGATTGATTGATCGTTTACTGAAATAGTGTTTATATTGAGATTCTGTTTCTTTGTGATAAAAATTTTTTTTGACGACAACTGGCCGGGGAATAAAATGCTCATTAAGTTTTTTCACAAAAGCCGGCAAAAATCCGTTTGTTTCAAGGCGATTTACAAGATATTTGTTCGATGCCGCGTACAATAAATTGCAATTAAGTGTGAGCGCAAGCAATATAAATAAAATCTTTGATGCAAAACTCGGCATATAAACCTCCACTTCGGACAATTTTCTTATGTAGTAGTATAATAAATGCTGATTTAAGATTTATCAAGTGTTTTGCGGCGATGAGTAAGGCAGGTTTTAATTATTTAAATCCATATTTTGCCAGTTTATAGCGAAGCACTCTCTCGCTTATTTTTAGTTTTTGAGCTGCTCTTGTCTGTACCATTCCGGTCGTTTCGAGTGCATTTTTTATCAGATCTCTTTCTAATGCTTCAACCGCCGCTTCAAGTCCGTTGTCGATGGATATGGAAGCATCAGGCTGGATATTTTTAAGTTCTGAGGGCATCAGAGAGACATCTATTAAAGAAGAATGAGAAAGTATCACAGCGCGTTCTACATAGTTTCTCAGCTCTCTGATATTTCCCGGATAGTCGTAATTGGTAAGTGCCTGAAGCGCCTCCTGTGTAAAACCTTTGATATTTTTGTTGTATCTGCTGGCAAATTCCTTGCAGAATTCCTCCGCCAAAATCGGTATATCCTCCTTTCTTTCTCTTAAAGGCGGAACATCTATTTTTATGACAGACAGTCTGTAGTAGAGATCATTTCGGAATGCACCTGTGCTAATTCGTTTATCTAAATTTTGATTTGTTGCCGCAATTATTCTTACATCAATAGGATGTTCAGATGAAGCGCCGATAGGCATAACCATCTTTTCCTGAAGCACTCTTAAAAGCTTTGATTGTAAATTATAAGGCATATCGCCTATTTCATCAAGAAAAAGTGTTCCTTTTGAGGCAAGGTCAAATTTTCCGACTTTGCTGCTTTCGGCTCCGGTAAAAGCACCTTTTTCGTATCCGAAAAGTTCACTTTCCAGGAGATCTATTGGAATTGCAGCTGCATTTATTTTTATTAAATTTCCTTTTCTTCCGCTTGATTTATGCAAAGCATCCACAACAAGCTCTTTTCCTGTTCCGCTTTCTCCGGTAATCATAACCGGAACATCGGTTCCCGCTACTCTTTTTACTACAGAAAGCACCTTTTTTATGGAGTCGCTTTCACCTATTATTTTGTGACTAACGGATGAGAGCTGCTGCTTCAATTGAATATTTTCTATGGTTATCATCCGTTTTTCGGAAGCTTTTTTGATTAATATTGAGAGATGTTCAAAATCAATCGGTTTTGTTATAAAATCATAGGCTCCTTTTTTCATCGCATCCACAGCGATATCTATATTTCCGTATGCTGTTACAACTATCGCTTCTATCAAAGGATTTTTTTTCTTTATTGCCGATATCAGCTGGCTTCCGCTCATATTCGGCATTTTAAAATCTGTTATAACTACGGATGGCATAAATCGATCGATAATATTTAAAGCTGCAGCACCATTTGAGGCGGTTTTCACTGCATAACCATCCATCTCCAGCAACTGAGCCAGCGCGTCTCTTTGTGTTTTTTCATCATCAACAATTAAAATCTTACTTTCTGTAATCATTGCGGAATCCTGATGACTGCCGTCGTCCCTTTTCCTATTTTAGAATCAATATGTATTGTGCCTCCCATTATGTAAACGATTTTTGAAACAGTGGGAAGTCCAAGCCCTGTTCCATTCTGTTTTGTGGTAAAATACGGATCAAGCGCGTGGGAGAGCGTATCTTCATCCATTCCTATACCTTTATCGGTTATGGAAATTATAAGTTCTTTGGATACAATTTTTCCGCTTAATTTTATTGTCGATTTGGGTTTTGAGGCATCTATAGCGTTTAATATAAGATTTTCTATTGCCTGACGAGTCATATTTACGTCTATGGCAATCTCATTCTCAGTTGAGTCAACAATAATTTTTACTTCCTTTTTTTCTGCTGTTTCTCTGAAAATATCAACAGTATCGTTCAGAAATTTTAACAGCGAAATTATTCGTTTTTCAATTTTTTGTATTTTAGAGAATGAAAGAAAATCGGTAACAAGTTTATTCAGTCTGTTTATCTCTTCTTTTATCAGTATCGCCCCGCTGCTTGTCACTTCTTTTCGTTTTGATGCCGCCTGCACCATCAATGATATTGCGTTCAAGGGATTACGAATTTCATGTGCAAGTGATGCAGCAAGAGTGTTTAACGCTTCAGAACGTTTCATTTTTTCAATATCCTTTTTTAATCCGACAATCTCTTCCATGCTCTTTTTTCGCAAGGCATAGATTACTGTTATAATAATGGTTGCAGCAAAAATCAGCATGATGCTGATAATTGCAGTATATAACTTTTCTAATTTTATGACCCTGCTTAGCTCTATTTCTTTCAGATCGATGCTCAGATAACCGACTATTTTGCCGTTTAAACGTACTATGTTGCGTGAAATGAGATGATAAATGTCACCAATTTTTAGTAAGCTATAAGGAGCTCCAATCTCTTCATCGGGAAAACTTTTTTTTCGTAACCGCTTTATAAGACTCCCATTTACATTAAAAAACAGGATGTTGTTTATCCTTTTATCCGATTTAAGTTTGTCAAATATAAGATCCAATGCGTTCCTAAAATTTAGCAATGCTAATTTTTTTGAATTCAATGTGATTAAAAGATAACCGCCGTCTGGAAAATGTTCGATATAATTTATAGGCGCTATAGCTGTCTTTGAAAACCGAGGCTCTCCAACTATTTTGTATTCTCCCTTTTTTAGGTTAGATAAGGCATTATTGAGATGATTCTGATACATAAAAAACAGCATCGGATATTTCAAAGATAATTGATTCATAAGACCGTTGTTTACAATTACATAATATTTGCCTGTTTTGGAAATATATACGGCTTGATCAATAATATTTTTGTCTATAACAAGCTTTAGCTGTCTGCTGTTTTTCCCTTCCTGTATAAGTCTTTTCAAAAGGCGAGCCGTTTTTATTATTCTCATGTATATTAGTTTTTCAAAGAATTTTCTATCGGCAAAAGCTGAAACAAAGTTTTTAAGTAAAGTTTCCGAGGTAAATGCTCCCTGTTTTATAGCCAAATTTTTCAAGTTTTTCTCCACATGCCATATTGAGCTGAAAGCAAAAATTATTGTTGCGAATACTGCCACTGCTACAAATGCAGATAGATAAAAAGTATCGTTTTCTTGATAACGCACGTTTTGATTTTAACCGTGAAACAGGAGATTTGCAATGCGGATGAATCCATCTAAGCCCGAGAGGCTCTCGGGCTTAGATTGCAAGGAGGGTTTTATACGCTAAGGAGGCGTATGAATTAGTTGGTAATTTAATAGTAGGTCAAAATCTTTTTTTGACCAGGAGTCAAGCTGTTGTATATTTTACTTAAATTGCTTAACATCTCTTTTTGAAAATCGTTAGTTATTTGTGTGCGTTTATCGATATAGCTTGATATCTTGTTGAAATCGATAGGATAGCTGATTTTCGCTGCCATTATTTCGCTTTGAATAGCAGCCATCTTTCCTCCGAAAAGGATTTTATCTTCTTTTATTTTTCTGATAATCGGTTTAATCGTATCTTTCTGAGTTATACTAAGCTTTAGTTTTCTTAATCCTGCAAAAGGAAACAGACTATCTGAAAATCCGCTATGCATGAAGCCTCTCATGTAACCCATTTGAAGGCCGCCATGATTTTCATAACCCATCATATTGTAGTTGCAATGTCTGCTATTCCGTTCTCCGTCCATTTTGTTTGATCTATTGTCATTATTTATCATTCCGCTTATGCCATAACCCCTTTCATGGGCATTATTCATATATCCATTATTATTCATCATTTCCATATCATAACTCCTTTCATGAGCATTATTCGTATATTCATCGTTTTGGTCGAAAGAATGAGCATAAACAGTTCCTCCGGATGCCATCAAAGTGACCGCCAAAAATCCTGCAAATATCGATTTCGATATTTTCATATCTTACCTCCATTTTATCGTTAATAGATTATTAGCAAACTTTGTTCTAAGAAAAACAGGCATATATCTATCTATTATCGACAATAATGTCGAAAAAACGACAAATCTATTGTTTGCTATTTGCAGATTGATGTATGCGGATACGGAAAAAATCTGATAAAAGTCATCCTTGGTGAGGGAATACGTTTATTTTGTAGAAATATTGCATGATTGTTGATTTTGATGTTGATTTTGTTGTATGTCAGAATAGCATTACCACCCTGTCTTTTTATATAAAACGGACCAAGTTTTCCTTGTAAACGGAGATCACGGATAAAAAGATTATTGATCCCCTCTGACTTCAACAGGCCTTTAATCTTATAAATTTTGGTATTTCCAAGCAGCCATGCCGTTTTGCCCTCTGTTGCAAGGATGGAATATCCGCGTCTATTGGCAATAATATAGATACCGGGTGACAGTTTTATGATTATGGAAAAGATCAGCAATATGATTGTCAGAGAAAACATTACATAGTTCGGTTTCCTGGAAACAAGCATAAACAGCGCAAGATAGAATAAACCGATCATAAACCAACCGGTTTGAAATATGCTTACGTATATAAGATGCCCGAAAGCGGTAATCAGAAAGGACAGAACTCCAAACATCACATTGATAAAAGATGCGGCAGGCACGACGAGGGAACTGTGAGGAGCGGCCACAAGAAGAATTGAGAAAAGCTGAAGAGCCGGAATTATGGCAAACTCTACCAGAGGCACAATAACAAGATTCGAAATGGGTGAAATCGGTGTCATCATTCCAAAGAAATGAAGCTGAAGAGGAAGCATTAGGACAGATATCAACAGATAAAAGAGGAAAGCGTGCAGAATTCTGTTCTTGATGGTAATATTTTTATACAAAATCATTGCGAAGGCAGTTCCGGCAAACGAAAGAGTAAAACCTGCAGACAAAAAGTCGAAGGGCATTGCGATTCCTATCAATGCTGCTGCAATGAAAAGCGCATTGAAACCCGAAAACGGCCTTCTTATTATGATAGACAGGAGATATGCCGCTATCATAAAAAACGCTCTAACTGCTGAAACTCTGAGACCGGTAAAATAGATAAAAAACAATGATGCGAAAAGCAAAACAATTGCTATGATGCGTTTTGTATCAAAATTTTGATAAACAGGCGGTATATTATGGAGAAGGAGCTTCAGAATAAATCCAAAAAAGATCAAAAAGAAGCCGAGATGAATTCCTGACACGGCAAGGAGGTGGCTAACCCCTGCCCTTTGAAATCTTTCATAAGCTGATTTTGAGGCGGGCATTCCCAGGACAAGACTTGATGCTACCTCCGGATTGATGATCCATTTACCGAATTCAAGAGATATCTTATTTCTTAAAACATCAATAAAATCTAATGCCCCATGCTTAATTATGACAACGCTGTCTGCATTTATAGAAGCTGAAATCTTTTTAGATCTTAGAAAATCAGAGAATGTCGGATTGAGACTGCATTCCGGTTTGAGAGGAACAAATCTTCCCGTTACTCTCACTGTGTCGGAATAGTACGGGGAATAAGATGAGCGAACCCAATACCGTGCTTTATCGGACTTTAGGATAAAACTATGAAGCTTATTTCCTGTTGATGAAAATGTTTTGACATTACCGATAATGTTTCCGTAATGCCATTTTACATGTTTAATGTTTTGACCGGTTATCTGATAAAAAAATATCGAAAGTATCGCAATATAGATTGCAGCGGCGGCGATATTTATAATTTTAAGAAAAAATAGGGCAATTGTCAGCAATATCAGCAGAGCTAACAGTAAGGGTAATGGCATTAAATAGATGAAAATTTGACTGCAAAAGATAAACAGAAACGGATACTTGTGGAAAATAATCTTTATATTCTCGTATATGTCTGATTGTTTTATATGAAATTTTAAAAATTGTATCATCAAAACTGACAACTTTCCGGTTCACTTGATCCGACAGAACCGTTTCGAAACAGTTTCATGTGATTTTTTTAAAAAATTGATGCAGGTATTGCAGCCGATGAAAGAACAGCATCAAGCGTCAACTACAGAATTCAAAGTCTGTTTAGTAGAAGATTATGCTGCTGTATCCGACAATATTGTGATAGTCATGATTTATTTCTGCGCTTGTACTATGAGCTATCAATTCTGCTTTTGAGGCACCGAGATGTTTTGCTGCAATCATTGCAGAAACAGCAGGACCTACTCCGCACATAGTTATACTGTTTTTTTGTACTGTTTCTAAAAGTCCAAACGGACTATACATAAGCATTTGCTCTATCGCGAGGCTATCTTTTTTTTGCGTGATTTCCTGAGATTCATAATGATTCATATCGCTTGATGCAATAATGACTGCTGATCTTTTGTCGATTGCCGATGCTATCGCAACACCAATTTCCTCTAAATCGTCAAACTGCTGCGTTGCAAGAACAATCGGTACTATCTTGAAACTACGACCTGCCTTTTCAGATAAAAACTGCAGAAACGGAAGTTGAACTTCTATTGCATGCTCTTTTATCTGAGCAATTGGATCTTCCTCCAAAATCGTTGAATTTTTTAATATTTTTAATGATAGTTCTTCATCTATTTCTACATCACCCAGCGGAGTTGTATATGTGCCTCCGGTCATAATAGAAAACGGTGAGCCCAAACCTGTATGATTCGGAGCCAATATGATATAGCAATCGCTCTGCTTAAACATGCTGTAGCAGGCGGCAGCCGTTTTCCCCGAATAGATATAGCCGGCATGAGGTGCCAACGCAGCCTTAATTTCTCTCTTTTCTCTATGTAAATCCAATACCGAGGAAAGATATGCCCTTAATTCATCAGGATTATCGGGGTAGAATAGTCCGCTAACCGCAGCAGGGCGTCTCATTATGCAATGATATTCATGATAGATCCCTTCATCCGGTTATCTATCTTTAAAGCAGCCGCATCTGCATTTTCCTGCTGTCTGTTTATTATTATTTTAGTTGTATCGGTAACCATATTCGGAGCATTATTTTTAGAGATACCGCTTTTGTTTACGAAGTTGTGGTTAGGTTTTGCTGCTAAATCTTTGTTGATATCATTAACTGCCTGATTCAAATTATTGAATGCATCTTTGATCCCGTTAATCATATTGCTTTCAACACGCATTTTAACCTCCCATTATTTTATCGTTTGTATTATAATATTATAGAAAAGCTGCAGGTTGTCAATTGCACTTTAACCGATCTGCTTAGGAATAGAAAAGGGTTGCGTCTTCACAGGTTGTTGAAAAACCCTTAATTGTTAATTCCGAAATCAAAAGGCTTGTTGTAACACTTTTATTATCAACGCTTTTTGAGATTGCTTCATCAGTTAATTCCTTGCGATAACATTTATCAATAGCCTGCAAAGACACGACCCCGAGGACTACGAGGTTTAAAAAAAGAAGGGTTTTTCAACAGGCTCTGAAGACCTCGGATTCGCAAAGATGAGAGTGTGCAAAATTCTGAATTGGGATTTAGGCATTAAAAACGATTTGACAAAACAAAGCGAAACCGCATAATATCCGTGATTCGGTTATTCTTAAGGGCACCTATATGCTTCTGAGCTTGAGAGCCGGATCCGCTTGCCTGTGCGGACAGGCACACAGACAGGTTTCATCGGGGCGTAATTTGCAGATAATGACAGAGCCATTACTAAAAATCTGCGACACAAAGGAGGTTAATTTGGGGCTCAAGATAAGTGTTCATGAATTAACAGAAATGCCCTTGATTTCTACTATTTTAAAACTACTAAAGATGAGTTCATAAAATTTTTAGTGAGGGGCTTTCGCAGCATGCAGAATAATAGATATTTAATGGAAAACGATGAAGAGGCCATTCGCTTAGATATAAAAACTGATGATATAATTGTTAAGAAACAGGCGCTCTGGGCCGGTATAAAACCGGGAATGCGTGTTGCCGATATATGCTTTGGTTCCGGAAAAACAACTGCCGTATTGCATAAATTGGTTCAGCCTAACGGTACTGTAATCGGAATTGACGGTTCGGAAAAAACAGTTGAATACGCTAAAAAACATTATGGTGCTGAAGGGATAGAATTTAAATGTAAAAATATACTGGAACCTATCGACGAACTCGGAATGTTCGACTTTGTCTGGGTTCGCTTTATTTTAGAGTACTATAGAGTTGAAAGCTTTGAGATAGTAAAAAACATATCTAAACTTGTTAAACCGGGCGGAATTTTATGTCTTATTGACTTGGACCATAACAGCCTGAACCATTTTGGACTTTCTCGGAGATTAGAAAAAACTATTTTTGATGCAATTAAAGTTATAGAAGAAAAAGCAGATTTTGATCCATATGCGGGAAGAAAGCTTTATTCTTTTCTTTATGACCTTGGTTATAAGAATATAGATGTAGATGCAGCACCTCATCATCTGATATTCGGTAAATTAAAAGATAAAGACGCTTTCAACTGGAAAAAAAAGATTGAAGTAATCTCCAAAAAGATGGATTTCAAATTTGAAGGATATGAGAAGGGCTACGAAGAGTTTTTGGAAGAATTTAATAGATTTTTTACTAACCCCAGGAGGTTTACTTATACTCCGATAATCTTATGCAAAGGATCTAAACCTGTTAGATAAAGCAGACAATGGGCAACTAATTAAAAACAATTTTTGTCGTAATAGCTAATAAGCGCCTTGACAATGTTTCCATCAAACTGCTTACCGCTTGCTTTATTTAGAAGATCAAAAGCTTTACTTAACGGCATTGCTGCTCTGTAATGACGCTTTGATGTGAGAGCCTCAAAAAAATCAGCCACCCCGATAATCTTAGCTCCCAACGGTATTTCACTATCTCTTAGCCCTTTCGGATAACCGCTTCCGTCAAGTTTTTCATGATGAGATCCTGCGACAATTGATACCTCTTTGTAAATACCTTCGAAATTAAACTGTTCCAATATATTTCTGGTCTTTTCCGCATGGGTTTTTATCTCTTCATATTCCTCTTTTGTCAGCGGACCGTTTTTCTTTAAAACATTATCTGAAACACCAATTTTACCGTAATCATGCAATAGTGAAGCAACCCTGATCATTTCAGTATATTCTTTTGACATGCCTATTTCACTGCATATTCCCACAGAATACTCTGCTACTCTTTCGGAGTGACCTGCAGTAAGGAAATCTCTTGCGTCGATGCTTGCCGCCAATGTTTTTAATATTGATTGAAATTGTCTGTCTTTTGCTTCGGAAATTCTTGCATTGTTTATACTGATACCGATATGAGGGGCTATGCTCATCAATAGATTGACATCGCTCTGCCGCAGCGGTCTTTTTGTTTTTACATTATCTGCCGCAAGAATTCCCAGCGGCCGATTTTCATAAGTTATAGGACAGCATATAAACGACCTTGTTACCATCTTTTTCATAAATGCAAGGCTTCGGGGTGAAAGAGTAGTCTCTATTTCGTTTACGTCATTTATAAGAATAGGTTTCTTTTCGCGAAATGAGTCTACAAATACTCCTTTTGACTCAGGTCTGTCTATATGAAAGTCGGTATTTTTCAAAAGACTAAACTGTTCATCCGTGTAACCAAAGCCTATATAGAAATTTAACAGGGTTTTATTATTATTTGATAGAAGTATTATGCCGCGGTCATAGCCGAGTCTCCTTTCCAGAATTTTTATTACCTCTGATAAAATCTTATCCATACTGATGTGGCCATTAAGCGTTTGGCCTATTTCGTTCAACATTAAAGCGTTACTGTAATTTAAATCTATTCTGTCCACAAGCTCTTTGGATGAATCCTTGATACTAATTATAGCATTGTTTAATTCTTTATTTTTAAGAATCTCACGATGAAGAGTTATTCCCAAAACAATAAAAATTGATGCAAACAACGTATATCCTGCAATATCAGGATATATAAAGTATGTGCCTGCAGAAATTGCTGAAAGTACCAAAACTGCATAGTTTCTTATAGTTTTCCATAAAACAGAATGAGATTCCCGCCATGAGATTATATAGCGGCAGCAACTGTCTCCTCTGAATATACACTCCGTGTGCTCTATCTTTGGTAATCTATAATTGAACAACAGAGAAATAGCATCCCAGAATCCCAGTCTGTTCTCACACTGATACGGCTTTTCCTGCACGCCTTCTTTGGGGGTAACCGTAATTTCAACCTTATTGGAAGCTATTCTTTTAGATTTATAAACAGATGATCTTGTAAAATTACGAGCATATTTTCCGACTATCTCGTAGGCTTTTGCGGGCCCTACGAAACCAAGCACATATTGCCTCATTACCCCTATAGCATCAGGCGATGTAGCGTACCTGCCCGCTTCTCTGGCAATGTTTTTGTTGCCGGTCAGCTTTTCGAGTCTTTCATAAAACAGATTTATCTGTTTCTGTGTAAACCAATGCCCTTCATCAGTAATCTGATAAGGTTCCATCTCTGCATAACGCAACAGTTCTTTTATATTGATATAACTATAGTTTCTTTTTATAAGATTGATATAGGTGTTTATTATTCTGCTGCTGTATAATGCTTTATCTTTCATTTTTATTAATTCGGTTTAAATATATAATATTCTTAACCCCATTCATATCAATATCAAGTAAAAAATCGCCTGACATGTTTAAGAAATCGTTCACCGGAAAAAGGTACATTTAAAACCCACAGATTGTATATCTTTTCGTAGGGAATTGATTGGGCGTCGGCGTGACTTACCGGATAAAGAAGTACCGGTATTTCATCCTGATCATAATATTTGGACAAAACATGCAAAGCGGAATAAAGCGTATTGCGATTAAGTGAATCTTCATCTATGCAGAAGACATGTATGCAATTAGTCAGATTAGATAAATTTAAGCCTGCATCGGATATATTAACCATAATAACTGCCTTAAGAATTCCGTCCTTTTTTAGCGACAATAAGCGTCTTTCTCTCTTGAAATCTGCTATCTGGTATTCCTTATCAAGGTTGTCTTCATCAATCGCGCTTGGATCCAAATCAAGGGCATGAAGCACAAGACCGCCTGATTTGTATTCATAAAAGCCTTGCAGTTCCACAAGATCATCCGGTTCTGTTTTAGATAATGATAAATCCGTTTCAGCCATTTTTGGTGACTTGAAAGTTTTTTGAAAATGAAAATAAGCAAATGAGTCAATAGAACATCCCTTTAACTCATTCAACTGACGGGTAAAATTCCCAAAAAGATGATCCGGTGCACGATTTTTAGGTCTGAAATAGGATATAATAAAATCCAAATGCGTTGAATAAAGACGATAGAAATCATTGACATACCGACTAATCTGATCAAGAACAACAAGTCCTGCCTTTGCGCTAGTTGTCCTGCTGGCATGATGATGAAACAGCCATGTATTTTCATACACCCGGAGCATTGATATATGTCCCTGAATTATACCCTCGTTCTGATATATAAAATGTCTTGCTATATTAGGATTTTGAATATAAAGTTTCTCGTAAACATCTTTGAATCTTTCTTTATTAGTAGATATATATGCATATTTTTTTGGATAGACGAAACTCGTATCGAAAAAAAATTTCCATAAAGCATTCAAATCCACTCTGTTGCCGACATAGGCATTTTTATTTGTCATTTGATGCAGAAGATTTGAAAGTTTTCCCTGATCTCGAATATTCATATCCAGAAAGGCTATCCCGCACTTGGAGTGAGCTTCGTCATCGTCTGTTTTGTACACCTTTCTGTACATAACCTGAGCTTTGCAGCTTATCTTAAAGTCTTGCGCAAACTCTATTTCCAACTTGGGTATGATCATTCCGGGCAAAAGAACAGAATAATTGTAATATTCACTAACAGAAAAACCCGAACCCGATAAATCTTCGATCTTAAAGTTTATCATTCTCCTGAGTATGGGGTGATTAAATATGGCACTGGGCGATGGCAACAGCTTATATCTTGAACTTCTGAGTTCTTTTGGACTAAATCTGCGAATCTGATTCTTTACAGGTTCCAGCACAAATATTCTCATCTTATGCGCAAAGTTTTGCCTTATTATTCTGCATTCACCCGAGTAAATAACTTCCTGTTCGTTTTTAAACACAATGTATGCCTCTGCCTCAGCATCAATCCAGTTAAATGTCTGCGGCGGCTTGATTGATATTTTGACATAAAAAGCAGTAGGGTTGAAGTCTAAAAGAGAACCATAAAATACCGCACCGTTTTGAATAAATTCTACACGAATGTCTTTGCATGGGTATCGCTGCAGCTTTCTGCTGCTAATCGAATAACAAAAACTCGGGAGAGAGAAAGTTGCACCCGTTTTATCTATTTCTATTAATTCAGGTTTAACATAAATCAGTTTTTGTCCATCCGATACAAGAAGATTGAGAAATTCATAAGATTTGGAAATTTGCTGAGGTAACGATCCAATCCATAGACATTTTAATGTATTCCCAAGATATGGCTGAGGTTTCGCTTGAAAGGACATGGTGCTGTCATATTTGGGGTGTTTAAAGTTTATTGAGATGGTTCCATCCTGAAAATTAATGTAGTTAAGAGCATTTATTAGATATTTTTTTCGAATTCTTTTTTCTTTAGTAAGCTGCGAATCTAAACCGGAGTTATGGAATAAATTAGAAGTCAATATCGTCACCGGAAAAGCCATTGAGACATTGTCTTAGCATTTAACATCCACCTTTTTTATAACTTTTATTAGTCTCTCTTTCATTCGCAAAACTATTTTTATCCTTTTTAGTCTGATTTTCAAGCTCTCAAAATAGACAACATCATATATTTCGTAACTCAAAACTTGATATTATTTTATTGTATTGTGGAATTTAATATACTTACTATCTCATTCTTGAGAGATGTGCATCCTGCTATACTCCTTTTTTGTTAAGTTGCCGCATTCAAAAACTTCACTTTAAAACATCTTTTGCATCAATTGTTTTTAAATGTCTTGCTTCATTAAATTTTCCACTGACAACAAACGATGTATAAATAATAATAGTGATTTTTCTTGTCAATGCAACAACTACTGCCTTTTTCTCGTCGCTAATTAACAAGTCTGTTACAGCAGAAAAATAAAGCCTTATTCTTAAAGAGACCACTGCACAATAAACATTGCAAGCGCAACGGCAATCTCAATTTCTTATGTATCACAGGCATCCTGCCTGTGGTGAGATTGCTGCGCACATAACACATAACGAAAAAAAGAGATAACCGGCGGGACAGCTCAACCCGACGGTTATCTCTAAGCTTAAATGCAAAGAGTCTGTTGAAAAACTCCTATTTGTTATTGCAAGCACCTAAAGGTGCGTGACAATCCCTTTATTGTCAACGTTTTTTGAAATTGTTACGTCACTCTATTTTCAGCAATAATATTTATCAACAGGCTGCAAAGACGCAGTTCCAAGATGTTGCAATCTATTTCTTTTTTCTATTTTCGGCCTGAATCCCTTTCCATTTTTTAATCTGTTTCCTTGTAAGTATGCCTTTGATGCTTCTTGATGATATCAAATCGGTAATAATAATCCCTCTTCTGTAATTAAAAATATCCCTGAGTTTCTTATCTATCAGTCCAATGTCGCCATTCTTCTTCAATAACGCCTGTAAGCTGGCACCGGCAACAATAAGTTTAGCTTTTAAAAGAGTTACCTTTTTATTTAATTTAATTAGTGCCTCTTTGATCTTAGAAATCTGCTTATTTGTCAATTTCAACTCTTGTTTGTAATCAAAAATAGTTTTTACTTTGTGCTGCTGAACACTTCCTGCATAAGAGCCTCCGGCTAAACCGATGATTAACAAATTAAACAACAAAACCAACATTACTTTTTGAAATCTTTTCATTGGACAATCGCTCCTTTTACAAAATATTTTATCTTACCTAAGAACGCTATTTTATCATCATGTTTTATCGTTGCAAGCGCAGCGGAGCAATCTATGAGACTGCCGCGGCCTCGCAGTGACAGAAGGAAAAAATCATTGCGAGTGCAGCGAAGCAATCTCTATCCGTCTGATTTTAAAACAAGTTGCTTCGTCGCTTTGCTCCTCGCGATGACAGTGATGGACTTTTTTACTAAAACATCAACATTAATTAAGAGGGGAATGTTATGAAGAAAAAGAAGATAACAGGTTTTATTTCAATGTTGTTTTTAGGGATTGGGCTTGCCCTTATACTGACCGGCTGCGGCACCCATGACTATAGCATTGGCGGCACAGTGAGCGGTCTTTCAGGCACACTGGCACTTCAGAACAATGGCGGAAACGATCTCACCATAACGGCAGACGGATCATTCACCTTTGCCACTGTCCTTGCCGGCGGAGCAGCTTATTAACCTAAAATCCCGCTATTTTACAGCTATGTATTCTGTTTGGTCAAAGTTTAGGAACTTCATTTATTAGTTTGACAAACAGCTCTTTCTGAGTTTTGGATATTTCAGTAAGCATCTGTCTCCCGTTTTCAAGTTCGATGATCTTGAGCTTCTTCATTTCGAACATGACTTCTTCAATTGTGTATTTCTTAATCAGATCTTTCTCTCTCATAATATTGTGAATCCGGGAGTAGAGGATGAGACTTATAAAACTGATGAATAATCTTCCCTCCATACTTTCTCTTGAATGAACTCTTAAACGATTGGCACTCAGTTCATTCTTTATGTTATCAAAGCTCTTTTCCACACAATCTTTGTTTCGATAGAGCAATAATAGTTCCTGAGCTTTCATACTGCGAGTACTCAACATCACTACATACCCCATCTGTTTAATTGATCTCTCAATTCTTTCTTTATCCCTTCGCAATACAAAGAAGCCCTTGACTTTCCTGATAACAAAGAACTTCTTAAGCTCATGCGTATGTTCTGTAATATACTTCTCAAGTTTTTCTCTGTTTCTGAAATGGCGCTGCTCCACTTTCTCTTCTGCTTCCATCAGTTTCCCCAGCAGACGTTCCTCATCCGCAACGCTCTTTTTCTTGTTGAAGTAAATGTATGCGTTAAGCCGGTATTGATTTATGCTGATCTTATCCCTTACACAGTATAGAATCTGTTTGTTAACCCTCAGAGCATTCGAGACATCGGTTATCTCTTCCCGGTGTTTCTCGATCAGTTTACAAGCTTGCTTAACCGTAAATGTAAGTGGTATAATAAAATGCAGTTTCTTTCCTTTTAATTCGCTTATGTTTTCACTACTGTAGAAACCTTTGTCTAAGATGAAGGTCACAGTGCTCAGTTTGAAATGACCAAGAAACTTAAGAATATTCTTTAAAGTAGAAACATCCCGTATACTTCCCTGATACACATTGTAAAACAGCGGAAGCATGGAAGGTTGGCCGAAAACCATTCCAAAGTTTATCTGAGGCAGTCTCTCTTTGTCTCTGTTGTATCCCCATTCCACCGATTCAATAAACTTCGAGTATGAGGAAATAGAGGTAATATCGAATACTATAAACTTGTCGTCCCTTCGCTTTTGACTCCATAGTCTTAAAAACTCAATCCTGGCATACACGTTCTCTCCGACTGATTTAAGAAGTTCACTGATTCTTTGCGAAGATAATTTGTCAGTCAAATTAATATAGGTGTCTTCTGACCAACTGCTGCATAGATACAGAGGCTTAGCTTCCAATACTTCAAAGAAAATGCAGGTGATAAGTTTTCTCCACTCATTCGGGAATACTTCTTTCAATATTCCGGTTAGACCGATTAGGGTGCTGATTTTCTCAAGTAAAAACAGGTTCCCGTAATCTCTTGATGATTTCGGATACCATTTCTTTCCAGGAGCTTTGATCTGTTTTGTAGCGGCGTCCTCCTTCCCGAGATAGACCATTTTGCTTCTCGGAGCTTTTTTCTCCTTATCCCAATAGCTTTCTGACTTATACACATATACTTGATTATTTTTGGTTACTCGTATGATTGATGACATAACTGTAATTATAGTTATGTATAATAGAATTGTCAAGATTAGAGTTCATGAACGGGTCTTAAAACATATTCCTTCTTTTTGATAAACCCTTTAAAAAGAGGAATATAATCCCATTAATTTGAAAATTATGTCATCTACGTAAGTAGTTGAGAAAAACATAGCTGTAAAATAGCGGGATTTTAGGATGCAATATGCCAAGAAAAATACGTTGCACCATGCCTCACTTACCCCACTATGCACTTCAACGCGGGAATAATCGTCAAGATATTTTTTCCGAATCTAAAGACAAAGAATATTTCCTGAAACAGTTAAAACGGACATTCTCCATCCAAACCCCAAAGAAACCCTGCATTAAAGCCATTCTCTTTAAAAAATAACTATATTTTCGTAACTACAGCGGTTTTCCATATTAAAGTCTTACAGGTATTTTACACTTTATTCTTTCAAACAGAGTCTTTAGATTATCATTAACGCAGGGAATT
>CAJVZA010000003.1 GCA_913009315.1 uncultured Hippea sp. | reverse complement strand
GCTATGACCGTATATGGCTCTTAGAGTCGCCCTTATTTTATACGCTTCATCAGAAGATTTTCTTAACATCTTTTCTCAAATGCGGATTAAAGAGAGAAGAGAACACAGGCAAGATGCCTGTGATACATAAGAAGCTGAGATTGCCGAGTAACATATTGGGGTCGTGTCTTTGCATTTGACAAAACTCCCTGATTTAAACCTACAGGCAAGATGCCTGTGATACGCGAAGAAGCTGAGACTGCTTCGGCCTGCGGCCTCGCAGTGACAAAAGAAGGAAGGTCATTGCGAGCGAAGCGAAGCAATCTCAAAAAACGTTGACAATAAAGGGATTGTCACGCACCTTTCGGTGCTCGCAACGACACATAGGAGTTTATCAACAACCTCTCAACATTGGATATTTCTCTTTTTTTACTGCCTCTTGCGATTATATGATAAAATGCGTTTTCAAAGGAGAGTCTTAAAGAACGTGTCATAATGTCTGAATAGTATCAGAAGAATAACTGAATTCAAGACCTTGGGGCCAGACCTGACCTTGTTAGTTCCTTAAAATTGTTTCAAAAAAACACTTGACAGACAAGTGAGCCTATATTAGAATACTCCATATGGTGTATTCAAGGAGGGAAGATTGAAAATTCAAACAAGTGTGCGAGTTGAAGATAAATTTTATAGAGAAGCCAAGAAGGTTTTTGCTGCTTTTGGTATGAGCTTTGGTGATGCCACTAACATATTTTTGGCAAAGGTTGCTATGGAGAAAAGATTTCCTTTTGATCTTTCTATAACTGATGAACTGAGCTCAAGAATTAAAAATATAGACAATAATCGAAACAGTTCTATATATAAAGATGCAAAGGAGCTTGCGGAGGATTTAGGCATATAAGTAAGTGCTTGAAATAAGAATTGAGAAATCTTTCAAAAAGGATATTCAAAGAGATAAAAAATCCGGCAACTATTCTGCAAAAGATTTTAATCTGTTAAAAAAAATTGTCGATAACTTATTAAATGGGCAACCTATAGATAAACGTTTCAAGAGGCATATATTATCTGGAAATATGCAATCCTATGAGATAATCCATGTTAAAAATGATTGGTTGTTGGTTTTTAAAATTGATAGACATTATCTTAATCTGGTGATGATTGGTAAGCATCCTCACGTTTACAAAAAGTTCTAACTCATAGATGGAAATCTTGGGAGTTGTATCTCGCATTATGTGCAAGGGTCACAGGGTCATCTGACCCTGTTAATTCGACTGTTAATTCCTTTTATTAAAGCTATGACCGTATATGGCTCTTAGAGTCGCCCTTATTTTATACGCTTCATCAGAAGATTTTCTTAATATCTTTTCTCAAATGCGGATAAAGAGAGAAGAGAACACAGGCAGGATGCCTGTGATACATAAGAAACTGAGATTGCCGCTCTTCGCTCGCAACGACGAAAAGGAAATTTCAAGGCAACGGCCTCTGTTTTCTGTCACTGCGAGGCCGCAGGCCGAAGCAGTCTCAATGTAATAACGGAGAAAATATCGAAACTATTGATAATGATGAATTCCTTTAGCGCATGAGACGAGTTAAAACCGATTGGAGATTCACGATACTTTTCTCTGACGATTCTGTTCTATTTTTATATTTTTCAACCGTTTCAGATATAACATTTTTTATATTTGATATGGTTTCCTCAATATTCTGATCAAATGTCTGCGCAAAAGAGGCAAAGAGAGTATTTATATTCTGAATCAGGGAAAAGCGAAGGTTCTCCACATTATGCATTACAATTAGATCTATCTGTTTATTGACACGTTTTGCGATACTCAGTCTCTTCATTTTCTGCGGCAAAAAATGCTCGAGCATACCTTCCGGGTTTGGGGTAAAGCTTGTATCCCATTTGTGTGTAGTCCAATACGGTTTGTATCTGCCGGAAATAGTTCCGGAACCTTCAAAATGATAATAGCTGATGCTGAAAATATCTGCCGCCGCTTGCCAGACAGATTGCGTCAGAGTATTTAATTTTTGATTATGACGATTTAATATTTCGGTTATCCTGGAATTAAATTCATCGAAAAGCTCACCGAATTTATGTTCAAAGTATGATGGAATAGGTTCCGCAACCGCATTATAAATTGTGTCGTAATCAATTTCGCCCGAACCGTTTTTTGCGAAGGCTTCTTTCATAATTGTTTTTAAATATGTCCTTGCCTCGCCGCGTAACTTTTCGGCATACTCTTCTAATGATGCCGTCAAACGTCTCTTGTCTCCGCTCAAAAGATCACTGGCAACAACCTTTTGAGTCTCTACTTCAGAAAGCTTTTCGTTGAACAGATTAAGGCAGTTATTTAGTTCCTCCAGCGGCATTCTCTGCGCTTTAATTGCGAGATCAATCTTCATTCTAACTGCTTTCAGAATATTATCTGTTTTTTTCTGAAGCGCTTCGTTGAGCAGCGCCTTCTTTTTATCTTTAAAAAAATTGATTAGTTCAGTCTTAAAATCATAAATTCCGCTTTCTTTTAATTTCTGTACATCATTTTCTTTCACAGCATTGATGCCCATCAGAGCGGAGACAGGATAAATAGAGATATTATCAATGTTTGCATGATTGCGGTTATAGAGCGTCTTTTTTAAAAACTCTATCGAAAGCGTTAGATCCTGCCCTTTTAAATAATCAATTTTATTCAAAACGAAAAATAACTTGGGAATACTCTGCTCTATCTTTTTTAAAAATTCAATCTCTGTTTTTGTTATTGGAGGGTCAACGGAAACTACAAAAATTGCTGCGTCGCACTGGGGCAGAAAATTGAGTGTTGCTTCAGTATTATGTTCGTGCACGGAACCTATTCCCGGCGTATCTATAAGTACAATACCGTTCTCAAGGAGTTCGGAAGGATAAAAAACATTGACATACGATACATTAAGGTGATTTTTAGAGTTCGATGATTCGGTTACATATCGTGCAAGAAAACTGTTTAGATTGCTTGCGGAATCATCGGTCAGAGTTTCTTTATCACTTTTGTCATCAAAGGATATCTCAACCGAACGCTGTTTGCCGAACTGAATATAAGTTGGAATAGAAGTAAGAGGCAAAACAGAAGAGGGCAGGATTTCTTCGCCCATCAATGCGTTGACAAAGGTACTTTTTCCGCGTTTGAACTGCCCCAAAACGGCGAGATGAAAGCGTTCATTTTCCAAACGATCATCTATTGCTTTAAGTTTAAAAATCTCCTGCTCAAAATCAATATCCGATTCAGCAAGAACATCTATAGAGCACTTTATGGTGTTATGCAAAAAATCTTCTTTATCATATTCGGCTGTTTTGCTCTTGCCAATATGGTTTCCCGACATGCCAACTCCTTATAACTGTTGTTTGCAGGAGTTATCAGCCTAAAAAGGCGATTGGGCGAACTCCATCACCGCAAATAAAGTGATATTCTATTTTGTTTGGTTTTGCTTGTCAATAACTCACTTTCTGCACGCGGCGATCTTATTATCCGGTTGACAAAAGAGAATTTATGCGCTATTTTTGCTCTGCTGTTGCTGGGGAGTCGTCTAATGGCAGGACCCAAGGCTCTGAATCTTGTTATAGAGGTTCGAATCCTCTCTCCCCAACCACAAGGCCCTATAGTCTAGCGGTTAGGACGCCGGCCTCTCACGTCGGAAACCAGGGTTCAATTCCCTGTGGGGCTACCACTTTGTTTGGGGAGGTTTTGATGAAGGTTGACGAATCAACAGCGGACAAAATTGTAAGAATAATTTTAGATATTATACTTCTGCCGCTTGTTTTTGCCGGACACAAAATATCCCCGGGACGGACAGGATTAATTCCTCTGATTACAGACGCTGCGGGCATCTGCCGGCTTTATGCGGTTTTTGGAATCGGAACCTGCAAAACCAATAAACAAGTTTAATGGAGTTCGTTCCCAAATGGATTGCATGGGAGCTTACGGAGCGATGCAATCTTTCCTGTATTCACTGCAGATGTTCTGCAGATATGTATCATAAAGATTATTTCAATACAGATGCCGCATTCAAACTTATCGATGAAATAGCCTCCCGCTACAATCCGGTCATGGTTTTGACCGGCGGAGAACCTCTTTTAAGAGAAGATGTTTTTGATATTGCAAAATACGGGACAGACAAAGGTCTGAGAATGGCTATGGCTACAAACGGAATTCTTGTTAATGACAAAACTTGCGAAAAAATAAAAACTTCCGGCATCAAGATTGTTTCCTTGTCGCTTGACGGAAAAAATGCCCAAACTCATGATGACTTCAGAAAAGCAAAAGGGGCATTTGATGGAACTGTAAGAGCCGCCAGACTTTTCAAAAAACATGATATTCCATTTATCATCAACTCTTCCTTTACTCAAAGAAACAAAGATGATATTCCTGAGGTTTACAAACTTGCCAAATCTCTTGGAGCAACGGCATGGTATTTGTTTCTGATTGTCCCTACCGGAAGAGGAGAAAATCTCCTGAATGAGCTGGTGCAGGCTGATGAATATGAAGAAATACTGAAATGGCATTTTGACAGAGAAATGGAGGAAAATGATATTCTTGTCAGACCTACATGCGCTCCGCAGTATTATAGAATTGCCCTTCAGAACTCCTATAGAAACGGCATCAAATATAAAAGGCGTAATTTGAAATTTTCTACCGGAGGCTCCAAAGGATGCCTTGCCGGCCAGCTGATAGCTCTTATAACGGCAAACGGTGATGTCAAGCCGTGCAGTTACTTCCTGCGCTCTGCCGGAAATGTATTCAAAACACCGTTTCATAAAATCTGGGAAGAAAGTAAAATATTCAGGGATATGCGTGACTTTAAAAGTTATAAAGGAAAATGCGGAGAATGTGAATTTCTTAATGTATGCGGCGGATGCAGGGCGCGCGCAGACGCAATTTATGGTGATTATATGGCCGAAGAACCGTATTGCGCCTATATTCCGAAGATTTCAAAGAAACACTCTGTGCTCAAATGAATAACCGGCAAAACAGATTTGCGGTTTTGGATATTCTAAAAGGACGAAATGCCTCCTACAGACCGGTGTGGTTTATGAGACAGGCAGGAAGAATTCTTGCCGATTACAGAAAATTGAAGGAAAAATATGATTTCCTGACGCTATGTCATACTCCCGAACTTGCCGCTGAAATCACGCTTATGCCGGTTAAACAGCTGGATGTTGATGCCGCAATTCTGTTTTCCGATATCCTGATTCCGCTTGAGGCATCCGGAATCGGGGTGGCATTTTCAAAAGATGTTACACCTGTTGTTGATTCTGAGACCGGTTTCGAGTTTCATGGCTTCGGAGGGTCGCTGGATTTTATAGCAAAAACAATCTCAAACATAAAAGGCGAGCTTAAAGACAGGCCGCTGCTGGGATTTTCAGGAGCACCTTTTACGCTTGCTTGTTATCTGAAAGGATCAAAAAGCAAAGACCAATATGCTCTTATGCGAAAACTGATGTACGGGGAACCAATCAAAGAGCTTTTCGAACTTGAGAAAATGGTTATCGATTATCTGATGTTTCAGATAAGAGCCGGAGTTGATGCCGTTCAGCTTTTTGACAGCTGGGTAGGTGTGCTGCCTGCCGATATTTATAGAGAACTGATTTTTCCTTCCATAAAAAGAATTATTTCAAAAATCGGCAGATTCGCTCCAATAATCTATTATGCGGGCGGCGGAGCAGCACATCTATCGGACATTATATCGGATCTCAGGATAAGCTGCATAAGCTGTGACTGGAGAACCGACATTCTGAAAGTTGCTTCAAAATTTCCCGGTGCGGTTCAGGGAAATCTCGACCCTGCAATTATGTTTACGGATTTTTCAACTATTACGAAAAAGCAGGGCAGGCTGCTGAAAGAACTTCCGAAGAACAGATATATAGTAAATTTCGGACATGGCGTTCTGCCGGATACCGATCAGGAGCAGCTGAAGCGATTAGTCGATTGGATTCATAATCAGGAATAAGGTGAAAAATTCCCGGTATGCCGTTGTAATCGTTTCGACGGGCGGTATAGCAAAAATTTCCGATATTCCGCAATTCCTGTTAGGAATGTTTACCGATAAAAGAATCCTGCCTTACAGCCGGCCTGTCAGATTTTTGCTTGCTATTGCCATAATCGCCTTAAGATGGCCAAAAACCTACAGCATATTGAAACAATCCGGTCCGTCGCCGGTTATTTTTTATACACACTCAATTGTCAAAAAGCTTAAAATTTTGCTCAAAACCGATCTTTTTTTTGCGATGAGATACACAAAGCCGAAAATCGCAGAGATTGTAAATAAACTGACACACTATGAAAAAATCTTTATTGTTTCTCTTTTGCCTCAGTTTTCTTATACGACAGTCGGTTCTTTTATGGATAAATTTGAAAGGGTGTCGAAAAAGAGTGAGAGAATCGATACGTTCTATAAAGATAAGGAATATATTGATATTGTCGAACAAAAAATTGAAGATGCGATAGAAAAAATCCCGGAGCATTTGAGAGAAGAAGCAGTTCTCCTGTTTTCCGCTCACTCTCTTCCGATTGCTTTGGCAGAAACAACCAAAGATCCATACATCAAACAGGTTGAAGAAAGCGTGGAACTGGCGGTAAAGCGATTTCCGAAACATAGATACGAACTTGCATTTCAGTCAAAATTGGGACCTGTAAAATGGTTTAATCCGACGACTGCGGATAAGATTATGGAACTGGCAAAAAAACGTCTGCCGATAGTAATGATTCCGATCAGTTTTATTGTTGATAATTCGGAAACAATTTACGAAATCGATCTGCTGTATAAAGCGCTTGCCAAAAAATGGGGAGCAAGCTTCTTTGTCAGAGCAGACTGTATAAACGATGATGACAGGTTTGTAAAATTAATAGCCGAAAAAATAAAGGAGAAGATCAATGATCTATGATGCGGTTATATTGGGTGCGGGTATTTCGGGTCTGTCGGCAGCAAAATTCCTTAAATTAGGAGGCATAGAGCCGCTTATTATTGAGAAAAACAGCTATGCCGGAGGAAAAGCTCATACGGAAAGGACTGCAGATTTCGTTATAGAAGAAGGTCCGAACGGATTTTTGGACAACAAGCCCGATACTTTGGAACTTGCAGAAAAGTCACTGCTTAATCCGGATCTTTTGAGGGCAAACGATAAAGCCGAAAAACGATTTATCTTTTCCGGAGGCAGACTTCACGAGCTGCCGTTCTCGCCTGCCGCATTTATAAAATCTCCGCTTTTATCTTTTGGAGGGAAACTGAGACTCGCTGCCGAACCGTTTGTACGCAAAAAATATGAAGATGAAACATTGGCGGACTTTGTCAAAAGAAGATTCGGCAAGGAGGCGCTTAACAAACTTATCGGGCCGATGGCTACGGGAGTTTATGCGGGCGACCCCGATACAATGAGCGTGGAGTCTGCATTCGGAAGAATAAAGGAGCTTGAGAGAAACTACGGATCACTTTTTAAGGCTTTGATAAAGCTTAAAAAATCAAGTAATGCAGCCGCCTTCGGAGGAGGAAGACTCACAAGTTTCACAGGCGGATTAAGTCAGATGGTCGGCGGCATTTCAAAAGGAATAGGAATAAGACTGAACTGCCGGGCATTATTGATAAGAAAAGATGAAAAATTGTTTATTGTAGAAACCGATAGCGGCGAGATAAAGACAAAACGACTGATTTCGGCACTTCCGGCATATACATTGGCAAAAATAGCCGTCGGTTTCGATAAAGAGCTTGCCGAGACTGCCGACATAATAAGTTATGCGCCGGTTGATGTTGCGGCATTTGGATACAACAGAAAACTTGAACTTGACGGATTCGGGTTTCTTTTCGCACTTGATCAGATGAATTCGGCAATCGGCGTGCTCTGGGACTCTTCAATCTTTCCGCGGGCTGCTGCCGGTCATTCGCTGATTAGAATCATTATCGGAGGAGCCAGACTGCATCATATGGCAGACAAAAGCGATGAGGAAATTATCAATATAGCCAAAGAAGAGCTGAAGCGAACAATGGATTTGAATGTTGAACCTGATCTCATAAGAATTATTCGTCACAAAAAAGCTATACCGCAATATCTTATGAATCATAAGGATATTGTCAAAATTATTGATGAGAAAGAGAGTCGGAACAAAGGTCTAAAAATAATCGGAAATGCGTTTCGGGGCATTGGATTAAACGACTGCGTCAGTGCCGGAAAAAAAGCCGCACTTTCTATGACTGCTTAGAACTTTTATAGAAAGACTTTTAATTTCTGCAGATACCTGTAGATATATGATGTTTGTTGAACGGCAGTCTCATATTTTCTCTTTACTCCTCACCAGCTCGGGTTAATATGTCTGCATCTATCAAATCCTGCGGACGCCCTGATGCCAGCTTTGCAGTTATCAAATCTCCTTTGCTGATAAACGGCACTACCAATCCATCAAAGTCCACTCCTTCCCGTCGCTTCCACGCCTGCTCAAACTCTATCCCCGGTATTCCCATCAGAATATCCACTCTTATCGGCGGTACTCCCATTTGATAGAAATACCCCTCTTCTGCAAAGTCTTTCTCGGTCAACTCTGTCAACGGTGCTCCAAATGCCTTCAACGCAGCATACACTGCCGCCGCATTTGTCGTATCTGTGCTTATCCACAAATTCAAATCTTTTGTGTAGCGCGGTTCAGCATACTGAATAAACGCATATCCACCGATTATCAGATATTTAACCTTGCTGTCGTTGAAAAGTTTCAATAGTTCGGTGAAGTCGGAGTTCACGAACATTAACACCCCTTATCCTGCTTGCATAAACGATTAACTCCCATGCAGCAGCAAATCTTTCGTCGGAACTTTGTGCTTGCCAGAAAATCAGGTCAAACGACCTGTCCAGATCCTGTATCTTTCCCCTGAGCTCCATAAACTCGGTTCTTGTCCTCATCGCGCCACCATTATATTCTTTGCACTTTGGTAAACAACACCTTTTAACCGCCCAACAGTCTTTTTATACACATCAAACTTATACACCGATGATAAAAATTTGTCAATTACAGCAAGGCTTGCGGCTCACACAATCAACGATAAATGCTTAAGAGACCCTGCACAATAAACACATTCAAAAAGATAAGGAAGAAAAGCGTATTCGAGACTACTTCTCTGCGCTCGCAATTATGGAGAAAAAGAGAAAAAACCGGCAAGAACCCGCCTCGCATTCAACACCTTTTCTTTTCGCTGAAACTACGTTTAGTGTAGTGCTCAAGGCAGGTTGCAAGCTTAAATTAAGGAGTTATGTCAAATGCAAAGACACGACCCCATGAGCTTTTAGCGTATCTTTCCTCTTAGCAGAGAGAATAGTAGGCTTATGAAGGTAATCGCAATAGATATGGAAAATATTATCGCAATATCATGCATAGAAACTTTTGCGTTTGAATATCTTATGTTGGCAGAAAAAATAAGTGCCACCAATGCCATGCTCATTGTCTGGCCTATCGTTCTCATCGTACTTAGCGTGGCAGATGCTACACCGTATATAGATTTATCAACACAACTCATAACAGCGTTCGCATTTGGTGATGAAAATAATCCAAAACCCATACCCATAAGCGAAAGTACCAGTATAGGTATAATAAAAGGCCAGCGCTGCAGATAAGCAAGCAGCAGAAAACCGACAATTATAAAAAGTATTCCTGAAGACGCAACTATTCTCGGTTGAACCTTGTCCGAAAGTTTTCCTGCAACAGGTGCTATAATACTCATAAAAATAGGCTGAATAACGAGTATTAAACCTGTTGTCTGAACATTGAGTCCTCTTATAAACTGTAAATACAGACTTAAAATAAAAGGAAAAGAAAACGTTGAGATGTAAAGCGTCAAGACAGATAAACTTGATAAAGCAAAAGTTCTGTTTGTTAAAAATATTCTGACATCTATTAATGGGAATTTGGATCTCAGCTGTTTTGCTATAAATACAAGGAGAAGCAGAAATCCTATAACTATGTAAATAATATTCTTTGACTTATCTATTGTTGTAAATCCGTAGATAATTAGAAACAGTGACATGGCGTACAGTACAAACCCAACAATATCAAACTTGCTGCGCTTTAACCGCCTGTTCGGTTGAGGCAGTTTGAATGACAGAATCAACACGCTTAATCCAATCGGCAGCATAATAAAAAAAATCCATCTCCAGGATAACAGCTGAGTCAAAAAGCCGCCGGCAAGAGCACCTAATGCTAAACCTACATATATAAATGCCGAATAGATTCCAAGTATTTTGCCTCTCTCATTCACCGGAAAGGATTCTATGAGCACAGGCATTCCATTTGAGAGAATCATTGCGCTCCCTGCCCCGCATAGAGCCCTTGCGATGATCAATATCGTTGCCGTTTGAGACACAGCCGACATAAATGATGCGATAATAAATATACCTATACCAGAAATGAATACGGTCTTTCTGCTGTGATTATCGCCTATATTGCCGAATGGAAGGAGAAAAATAGAAGCAGTCAAAAGAAATGATATTAAGGTAAGACTCATTGAAATTGTGTTCATTGAAAGATCCCTTGAAATGGAAGGGAGTGCCACATTAAGCGATGCAATAGAAAACGGTGTTAAGAAAGCACCTAAGCTAATTGTTATCGCTGTGATGGTTTTATTTTCAGTAATCAATGTAACCGCCAGACTTTCCTTGTTCTATTTATATGCCGTGCTTTATAGCAGTTGAGACTACTGCAGGATTGCATATAATTCAAATTATTCACGTTACCCTAATTGCATGTTATTGTCGCAACTATTCATTATAACATAAATCGTGCAAATATTTTACAAACAATATCAACTTTTGCTAATTATAGTCTGCAAAGCTGACCGTGCAAACAATTCGACCGCCACTTTATATAAACCGCAGCAAATTAATTCATTCTCATGAGGTGGGCAATCGCCGAAATGAAATAAGTCAAAACCGCGCATTCATCTATGCGCTTGTTTGCAGTTGAAATAGCAATACACTCAGGGATCGCTGCATCAACAGTCACGCGTGCAATCGTATGAAATGAAAGGTTGAATAACATATAGAGAAACCGCCGCACATTAAGCACATTCAAAAAATAAGGAAGAATATTCTGTTTTTAATATATTCCAGATATATTTCAGGCAAAAGACAAGCAAGGTTGTGGCAGGTGTCACTCAGTCTGACCTCATTTTTGGTCGTTCAAAAAGTAATAAAGGAAAAGAGTATTTGAGATTATCGCATATCCTTCGAGTGTTCTCAACGAAAGAGAAAACCGTTGCAGCATTATTCTTTCCTGTTGTCATTGCGAGGAACAAAGCGACCTGTCTGCGTGCTACGCACAGGCAGGCAAAACAACCTTGCCACAGGCAGAATGCCTGTGATACATTAAAGAAGCTGAGATTACTTCGCTGCGCTCTTGTATTTTACGATGACGGGGAAGAAAATACTTGCGATGACGGAGAGGAAATATCTATGGCAATGACCTTCCTTCTTTTGTCACTGCGAGGCCGAAGGCCGCGGCAGTCTCGTTGCTTATGCCATCTCCTTATAAAAGAGAAGACATAAGCATTTTCTGAAAGAGTTATGTCAAATGTAAAGACACGACCCCATGATGCTATGGTTCGATCTTCGTCCCCAGCACCTGCAGAAATTTTGCAAGCCAATCGGGATGAGCGGGCCAGGCAGGGGCAGTAACTAACTTGTTGTCTACGTTGGCCTTATCCATTGGGATATCTACGTATTTGCCTCCCGCACAAGTTACATCAGGTCCCACCGCCGGATAAGCGGAACAGGTTTTGCCTTTGATGACTCCGGCTGCGGCAAGTACCTGTGCACCGTGGCAGATGGATGCAATGGGCTTATTTGCCTGTGAAAAATGACGCACCATATTCAATACCGTCTCGTTCAGGCGAATATATTCCGGTGCACGCCCGCCGGAGATGACCAATGCATCGTAATCTTCGGCCTTAATCTCCGCAAAAGTAGCATTCAGCACAAAATTATGCCCGGGCTTTTCGCTGTAGGTCTGATCTCCCTCAAAATCGTGTATCGCGGTGCGAATAGACTCGCCTGCTTTTTTGTCGGGACAGACCGCATGAACTGTATGTCCTACCATCGAAAGTGCCTGAAAAGGCACCATTACTTCGTAATCTTCCGCATAATCACCGACAAGCATCAAGATTTTCTTTACACTCATAATCAACTCCTTTCTGTTGTTTTTATAGGTATTTCAATCTAAACCATCCACAACTATTATTCGCTCAACATGAGTCTGTTCGTTCTAAATCTCTGCAATTACTGCTTTAAATCGTCTCCGGTAATCCGTGAACAATCATTCTAACCTCCGATCAGTTTCCTAACTATGCCTTGCAAACTCAGGTAATAATTGCGCATAAGCGTGAGCCGAATATATACGACGGATTTGAGTTTTCAATTTGTGAAGGTATGGATTTACTCATGTCAGCCGTATATACCAACTTCGCTGTTTTGTTTCAAGTATTGTCTAATCATATTACCCCCGGCATATTTTGAAATTACATCCTCAAACTATCTTATCTCATCCTTATCTCATTGCCCTCCCCCTCTGAATGTTTGGTATAACGGTCTTACCAAAAAACTATATCCGGTGGTTTTTAATTGTCAATTAAATCCAAAAAACCAAACAAGAAAGACAGAAGCCCGTATAATAAAACCTCTGCACATTTTTTAAAAAATTGCGCAAAATCCGATCTTGACAGGTACGGTAATTTTTATGATCCGGCTTCCGAAAAAACGCACGCGGATATGAATTCAGTTATCACAGCTTGAATTACACCGAAATTAAGAATTTCTTGAAGCTTTTTCCTTTTTTAATTTTCTTTTTTCTTTAATACTGTTTTGCGGTTTTTTCTTTTCTTGTGATTTTGCTTTACTCTTGCCTTTCGCCATATAAAACCTCCAATCAAATGATTGTTTTACATACTTTTTTGAACGATTCGCTCAAAAAAATAATGCTTTGAAGAAATTTAAAAACCTTTGCTTTGTTCGGAACATTTCAGACTTTAAAGCGAAACATAGCAGCATTACCCCGTTATCCATATTTCTTTTTTCCCAGACGCTCTGCCTTCTCCGGCAGCAGATTTCTGTCAAGTTTCTTTTTGAGTAATTGTATAAAACCTGCATTGCCGAGAAGTTTTCCGGTAGTCATCCGCATCTCTATAGATTTTTTTATTTCCTTGTCGTATATCTCACTTTACACACTAAACACAGTCTAAGCGAAAAGAAAAGGTACTGAGCGCAAGGCCGGTTCTCTGTTATTTACACGCCGAGTAATACTATGAGGATAATCTGCGACACAAACCTTGCTATCTGTTATTTTCGGCATGCGGCATACCCTGAAACTACGCCAATAATGCCCAAATGTCAAGTTAATGCGGGAAGTACTCAATATTTGTCCAAACTGTTAAAAGATTTGGGGACAAGTGCCAAACGCGAAAACGTTTCCCGAAGATTCGTAGAATTATCGTTGAAATGCTGTTTTGTCAGTCTATAATTATATTAAAACAGACAGAGGAGAAATATTTATGATTATTCATCGCAATGAAATGAAAGTCGAACTAAGAGAAAAGATGATGGGAGGAGAAGGAACGGTTACTCTCGTTCATTTTGTCGACGGCGCATCTATGAAAAATGCCCGACTCTTTTCGGAAGCTACCTTGCCGCCCGGCGCATCTATCGGAGAGCATCACCACAATTCGGAAACCGAATATTACACAATTTTAGAAGGAACCGGCATTGTTATGGATAATGGTGTGAAAAAATCCGTTAAAGCGGGAGATGTGGTAGTTACCGGCAACGGCGCAAGTCACAGCATCAAAAATATCGGTACTGCTCCGTTAAAATTACACGCGGTTATTATTACACATTAAATACCCGACCAATCTGATATGTATGCCTTCCTCTTCCAATTTCTCACGAAATAATGCGGCACAGAAGATAAAAATGAGGGAAGTTGCATCGGTGAATATTCCGAAATTATGCTGATAATACTCAAATGTCGATATTAACATGCAAAGCGCCTCTATAACTGCTATACGTTAAAAAATTTGAGAGTGAGATCACGACTAAGATGCCGAAATAAAGAAAGTGAACGCCGAATGCGAACAGGTTTTCTTCAACAAACCTCTGATTACAGGAAAAGACACATCACATTCACATCAAGAAAGAAGGTGGTATGTACTTGAAAAAACAGACGGAGAAAGATTATTGTTTGTAGTATTTACCGTAAGAGACAGTTCAATAAGAGTGATCTCAGCAAGAGATATGAATAAAAAAGAGAGGGATGCGTATTATGAGTAAATCAAAAAAGATACCTGAATTCAAGGATGAAAACGAGGAAAGAGAATTCTGGGCAAAAGCGGATTCAACTAAATATATAGACTGGCATAAGGGCAAAAAAACTCTATTTCCGAATTTAAAACCATCAACAAAAACCATATCTTTACGTCTGCCTGAGTTTTTTTTGGATGAAATAAAAGCAATCGCTCACAAAAAAGATGTACCCTATCAGTCTTTAATCAAGTTATTCTTGCAGGAAAAAGTGGAAGAAGAACTATCAAAATAATCTGATTTTGTTCCCGGGTCAATCGGGGTCGTGTCTCTGCAGACTGTTGATAAACTCTTATTTGTGACGCGAGCACCAAAAGGTGCATGGCAATTCTTTTATTGTCAGTGTTTTTGAGATTGCTTCGCTGCGCGATTGCAATGGCCTCTATATTTTAGTCACTGCGAGGAGCAAAGCAAAACGACGCGGCAGTCCAAAGACGAGATTGCCGCGCTTTCGCTCGCAATGACGGAGGGGAAATTTCAAGGCAATGACTTTTTCCTTCTGTCACTGCGAGGCCGAAGGCCGCGGCAGTCTCAGTGTATCATAGGCATCCTGCCTGTGGTGAAATTACTCCGCTCGCAATGCCCATGATACGTTGAAAATTACCGCTGTACTTGCGGTCTTGCCATAGAAATGCACTAATTCACCTGTTACTTATAACCTAAAATCAGAGAGTTATGTCAAATGCAAAGACACGACCCCATGACCAGGGACTCGGGCCTTTATGCGGCGGCTACAGGGCAGCCTTATCTTTGAACTTGTCCCGCAGTTGATATTTGAGCACTTTGCCGGAAACATTCATGGGCAAAGCATCCACAACTTCCAGCAGTCGGGGAATCTTATAGTAGGCAATCCGGGGTTTCAAAAATTCGCGCAGTTCTTTTATGGTTAAAGTTTCGCCTTCTTTCAGGCTGACTACCGCCATTACCGTTTCTCCCCATTCCGGGTGGGGCACACCGATGATAACGGCCGCAGAGATTTTGGAGTTTTCGTAGATGGCATCTTCCACCTCTTTGCTGTACACGTTTTCCCCACCGGTGATGATCATGTCCTTTTTGCGGTCCACCAGAGTGATATACCCTTCTTCGTCCATGACACCCAGATCACCGGAGTGGACCCATCCGTTCTTGATGGCTTCGGCGGTGGCCGCCGGATTTTTATAATATTCTTGCATGATGGTCTCGCCCTTGATGACCAGTTCTCCCACCACCCCGGGCTGGGTCACGGTATGACCTTCCGGATCCACCAGGCGCGATTCCATGTTGACAAGGTACTTGCCGCCGGCACCGGCCTTGCGGAGCTGATCTTCAGGGGGCAGGGCGATCCCACCGGGTCCGGCCTCGGTGAATCCGCAAAGACAGAAAAAGCGGTCGGTTTTGAATTTATCAATCATTTGCTTGACCGATTCGGCAGCCATGGGGGCAGCGCCGTACCCGTAATAGCGCACCGATGAGAGGTCATATTTGTCAAAATCCGGCACGTTCATCATGAAAGAATACATCACCGGCGCACCGAAAAACTGGGTGATTTTCTCCTTATCAATCATGCCCAGAATCTTGTCCGGGACAAAGTCTTTGACCAGCGTCTGGGTACATCCCAGATATGTGCCCGGGTTCAAATAAAGGTTCAGCTCCGCCGAATGAAACAGGGGAGCGGCGTGCAGCAGCCGGTCGGTGGACCGGAGGCCGATCAACGCGGCCATGGTGGTAACCAGAGTCAAGTGATTGTGATGTGCAAAGAGAGCTCCTTTGGGTCTTCCGGTGGTTCCGGAAGTATAGAGAATTTCGCTTTCATCGAATTCGTCTACTGCTACCCCCGGCTCATTGATGTCTCCGGCGGCCAGAACATCGGCCAGCGGATCGAAATTTTCAAACCGCCCGCTGCCGGCGGAAAGAAAATATTTGACCTTTTTCAACCGCGGTTTCATTGCCTGCATCGCCGGTTCGAAGGCATCATCGAAAATGACCGCTGCCGCATCGCAATTGCCGAAGATATACTCTCCCTCCGGCGGCGCCAGCCGGAAATTGACCGGAACAGCCACACCGCCGGCTTTCAAAATACCGTAAAAGCTAAAAATAAACATGTCCGTGTTAAACATCCACATGGCCACCTTATCTCCCTTTTTGACCCCGGCGCCGATCAAGGTGTTGGCAACGGTATTGACTTTTTCGTTGACCGTTTTCCAGTCATAGCGGTTGTTTTCGTAAATAATGCCTTCTTTGTTCGGCACTGTCCGAGCGTTACGTGCGACCAGTGTTCCAAGATCCATACTGCACCCCCCTTAGTAATAAAAAGTTGCTTTTTCAGGAATTAAGTATAGAAAAATTGCTCTTGTAAGTCAAGGGGGCCGCGACGGTCGAGCGGTGAATACGTTACCCATCCCCCTTCATGCTCAAATGAACCACCAAGGCACAAAGAAAAACATGGTTGAACGTTTTGTTGCAGCCTGTCTTGGTTATAAGTCGTGCCTTTGATCGCCGGTTCCGTCGTTTCACCCGGCGCCGGCTCAGTGTAGTGAACCCCTAAAATTGTACAAAGTCCGGCTTAGTGCCCTTTTTTTGACAGGTACCGCATTAAACCCTATTCCACCATGCGCTTAGCCATGCATCCGGTTTTTGGGGTTCACTATATCTGAAAAAATCGTTAAACAGAATCCAGCAAATGCTGCATGAGAAAATCAGTCTCGATTTTCAACACATGATCAAATGCTTCTCCACGATACACCGAAAAGTGATTGTAGGGCAACCGAACTAAGGTAGCATTTTCGATCCGGGAGGCGGTTTTTTCAACAGCTTCGGGCTTGATTAACGAATCCTGTTCAGCCATCAAAATCAATGCCGGACATTTTACATGCTTTGCATAAGAAATCGGCCGATATGCGGACATCGTAAAGATAACCCTGGCAGGGCATTTGTTTTCCCACGAAGAACCGTCCGGTATAAGTGCCATGTAACCCGCTTTGGACTCCGGCGTGTTCATAGCGGCATAGGTATCCGGTTCCGCCACAACAGGAATGAAATAGGGGGAACGGAAGGTGATCATTCGAAAGACATCCCTGGACCCGGCAATATATCCTTTTAACGTGTTTTTGAAACCGATCATGGATACCGTTGATAAACTATCTACAAACGGCACCTGGGCGATGATGGCCGCAATTTCGGGATCCTTCGAGGCTGCAACGATGACATGGCCGCCTCCGAATGAAGACCCCCAGAGTGCAATCTTGCTGATTCCCGGAAGCGTACGCACATGAGCAATAGCAGATTTCCAATCCGCCACATGACGAAATGGATTGACCAGGTTCCGTGGTTCTCCGTCACTGTCGCCAAAGTTTCTGTAATCAAAGAGAAAAACCGACAGGCCTTTTTTAGCAAACGCCTCTGCAAAAGCCGGCAGTCGAAAGGTTCTCTCTGCCGCGAATCCGTGTCCCATAATAACGATAGGTGTTTCTGCGGCGCCCACGGGGCGGTATAACCATCCCGCACAACGTGTCCCCTCGCTGATAAAATCTGAATTTAGTCTTGTAATTTTTCCGTTTTGTAATTCTGAAAACAGAGGTTCTCTATTTTCCTTATCAGTACTACTTGCCCAATAGCGTTTTTCTTCCATAGTTTTCTTACCTCCATAATGATAGATGAGCTCATTACGCTAACATCCAAGCTCACCTGCCGCTATGGAGCGTAGCGAAATGGCGGTCAGGTGCAGCGCCTTGTTATACCAAATTTGCAATTTTTTCTATAATTTGTTTACTCTCAATAGACAAGTACTTGTTTTCAATTTTCTGCTGTAATTTGCTATTTCTTGTAGCCGTACAGTCAGATACTAATATGCATCCATACCCATTAGACAAAAGCGTATCCATAGTTTCAGCCACACAGTGGTCGGTCGTAAAACCTATAAAATATATTTTCTCAATTTTATTTTCTTTGAGTATGTTTTGAAGGTTGCTACCTTTAGTATTATCAAATCCCGTCCTTCCTTTTACTTCAATGTCAGATTTATCAAATATGCCTTCTGTATATTCTGCCCTCCATGTATTTGCAGTAAATTGACCAAACAGTTTTGGAAGAAAGGGGATTTTTTTATATCTTTCTTTGTCATTTTTATCCAGTATGAAAGGCGACTGTATTATCTTAAGACCATTTTTTCTAGCAACTTCCAATAATTGTTTCGTATTTTGGTATACATTTTTTAATTCATATTCTTTCTTTATTAGCCCATGAAAAAAACTTCTTTCCGTCCAGGTCTTTTGAAATTCGACAACAAGTATCGCCGTTGTTGAATTATCTGCCATTTACATTCTCCTTATTGGTATAACATCATATATTATCCGGCCTGCCGCTTTTTTACCAAAGCATTTCATTATACCTTCCTCTCGTTTAAAAGGTCAAGCGAATAATTGAAACAAAATGGTTGAAAATGCTGTTATTTTATCCTGCATGGTTGAGACGGTTTGCGGATTTTACAGAGGCGGACCAAAATTGCAGGAATGCCTCACACTCAAGGTCAAGGATATTGATTTTGAGTGCGGTATTCCGACCGTTCGTTCCGGTATTGTTTGGAAAAATAACTATACATAAAGTCTTCAAAAAACAGCTCATCAAATATCACTTCTAATATCTGTCTTCTGTAGATCCGCATAGAACTTTTAGAGATACCTTTATTTTTAATCAACGACAGAGAAATAAGCCTGCCGGTTTTAGCTGATACGGATAAAATTATAAGTTCAAATCAAAAAAAGGAGGGAGCTATGTCAAATATGGAGACAGTTAATGCACAATTTCTATATCCAATCTATCAAAATCCGCATCAAAGGTGGCTATTGAACTGATGTGATTTTGCTTTGCCGTTGTGTATATTAGGCAATCTCCAAAGCTGATATTCAATTGATGATAAAGATCCAACGCCTCTCTTGTCGGGATCTCTTTTTCTATTTTAATTTTTGGAGTATCTATCAGGCTTTCTAACATCTCCTTAATTTCCCTTTTTGACAATTTTCCGATTGAGCTATCTGCTTTATGAATGTTTTCCAGCACATACACGGTTTCTGCAATAGCCTGCTGCGGCACAAAAATCCTGTTTTTGTTTGCTATAAATTTATTCAGCAGCTCCTTTGCCCTATCTGTATATTGCCGTTGTATGAATAAAGATAATATAAAATTTGTATCTAACACTATAGCAGAGATCTTTTGGCTCCCGATTCCTTTCTTGCCTTTTCTATGAGCTCTTTGATGTCTATCTCCTTCTTAGGCCGGATACATCCTATATAATCAAATACGGTTTTCTTCTTTTTTAAGATAAACCCTTCATCTACTTGTTCAAAGGCAACCATATCTCCCGGAACTATGCCTAATTTCTCTCGTACACGCTTTGGAATACTTATTTGGCCTTTTTTCGATATTCTAAGCTTTGTCGCAACTTTAGGCATATTAAGCCTCCTTTAATAATCTTTACTATAAATTATAGTAAAGATTACTGTTTTGTCAAGCATACGAATTACCTCTTGAATCCATAATTGAATCAGGTAGCGGGGTCAGAGCTTTACTTTTTACTTTTTTCGACTTTTGGCTTTTGTGTATAAGAAAAATTGTCGGGGTTTGTCATCGTATTTTAGATGATAGATCCCGATGGCGTTCTGCAGGTTGCATTTAGAACGAAAAAGAATATAATTAAGTTAAAACGAATAGGAGGTTCTGCCATGCCCAAAACGATTACCCTGAGGCTCTCCGATGAAACATACCGGAAGTTTCTGGCTGCTGCAGGAGCAGAAAGGCGTCCCATTTCCAATCTCATCGAAACCCTGGCCCTAAGAAAACTGGAAGAGGAGATCTTTGTTGACCGCATTGAGATGGAAGATATTCTTGCAAATCCTGTATTGACACAAAGGCTCAAAAGAGGAACAGCGGAAGCAAAAGAGATAAAAGGGCGTTTTGTTGAGTGAATTACCGAATTTTTGAAACGGAAGGCTTTACTAAAGATATAGACACCGATTTTGAAGGGCACCAGAAAAAGATCCTTAAAAAGCTGAGGTATTATGTATATCCGCAACTCAAAGAAAATCCCAGCTTTGGCCCCAATATCAAGAAGCTGAGGGATTTTACCCCACACACATGGAGATACCGCATCGGAAACTACAGGTTTTTTTACCAGATTGATGAAAAAGAGAAGACCGTTTTTATGATCGTTGCAGAGCACCGGAAACAGAGTTACAGGTAGATTGAAAAGAACTTACGGTTTATTTGTCCAAAATCCGCAAGGTACCGACCAACATTGTGTATATGCAGTGTTACCCAACATAATGATACCATTGCACAATAAGCGCACGCCCTACCTAAAATATCATTTGATATCATTATGTTTAAGTATATAATAAAAGCGCATTTGATGCAAAAACCATAATCCGGAGGCAAATCAATGTCATTTCCATATGTCCGCTTAAGAAGATTAAGAAAAAACGATACAATAAGAAATATGACAAGAGAAACCCGCCTGAGATTGGAGAATTTGATCTATCCCATATTTGTAAAGCCGGGAAAATCTGTTAAGAATCCAATTAATTCAATGCCCGGCATATATCAATTTTCCGTAGACAGGATAATGGATGAGGTCAAACAAAGTTATGAGGCGGGAATCAGAGCTCTGCTGATCTTCGGAATCCCTGAAAAAAAAGATGATATCGGCAGCGAAGCGTGGAATGATAACGGACTGGTTCAGCAAACCATAAGAAAAATTAAGGAAAAATACCCTGATATTGCCGTTGTAGCCGATGCTTGTTTCTGCGAATATACGACCCATGGGCATTGCGGAGTTATATCCGGAAATGGTGAGTTGCTGGACAAACCTACGCTTATTAACCTCGGGAAAGAAGCAATAAGCTATGCGAAAGCCGGCGCAGATATGGTTGCGCCTTCGGGCATGATTGACGGAATGGTCGGAGCCATCAGAAAAACTTTAGATCAATCGGGATTCCAGAACACTATAATTCTTTCATATTCGGCAAAATATGCTTCCGCATTCTATGGTCCTTTTAGAGACGCAGTCGAATCTGCACCTCAATTCGGAGATAGAAAAAGCTATCAGATGGATCCTGCAAACTCAGATGAAGCATTGCGGGAAGTTGCTCTTGATGTAGAAGAGGGAGCAGACATGATAATGGTCAAACCGGCTTTGAGCTATCTCGATATAATTCACAGGATAAAGGAAAATTTTAACCTTCCTCTTGCCGCCTATAATGTTTCGGGTGAATATTCGATGATTAAAGCCGCCGCCAAAGCTGGATATATTGATGAAAAGGCGGTAAGAGACGAATCGTTGATATCGATAAAAAGAGCCGGTGCTGACCTGATTATTACATATTTTGCCAAAGAGATTGCCGAAGAGGGAAAAATATCCTGAAATTTAAATTTATTAGCAGCGGTTTTTTAGATATATTATGAATACCTATTTCGGGCGTTTCAAATTGAAAATCCAAATCCGCCGATAAAGCGCAAGCTGCAGGCAATAATTGTATTGCCGGAATTTGTAACGCACAAGATAAATTCGGGGTTCAGGATAAGTTATACGAAGACAGCCATACTTAATGTAATCATAGCAGCAAGCAGAATATAGATAAAATTAATTCCAAGGAGGAACGATGAAACCGATAACTAAAGCTGTTTTTCCGGTGGGTGGATTTGGGACCCGTTTTCTGCCTGCTACAAAATCCGTACCGAAAGAGATGCTGACTCTCATAGATAAACCGCTTATACATTATGGAGTTGAGGAAGCGATCAAAAGCGGAATAGACAAAATGATTCTCATCACGGGAAGGGGAAAAAGAGCTGTAGCGGACTACTTCGATCATTCCTACGAATTAGAGTCGCTTTTAAGATTTAAGGGAAAGGAAAATCTTATAGCAGATTCCAACCGGCTTTCGGACCGCGCAACATATATCTATATTCGTCAAAAGAATCCGCTTGGACTGGGACACGCGATTCTGCGGGCTGAACCGGTCATAGAAGAGCCTTTTGCAGTAGTGCTGACTGATGATATTATAGATTCGGCGATTCCCGTACTAAAACAGATGATGGATGTCTATAATAAAACCGGCGGATCAGTAGTGGCGATAATGAAGGTAGATAAAACAGATATCAGCAAATACGGCATAATTGAAGCGGAATCTCAAGACGGCACAATATATAAAATTAAACGACTCGTTGAGAAGCCTGATCCGGAAAACGCACCATCAGATCTGGCCGTAGTTGGAAGATACATACTTTCAGAATCAATATTCGGATATCTGAAACAGACAAACCCCGACAAAGGCGACGAAATACAGCTTACGGATGCGATAAATCTTATGGCGCAAAACGAACCTGTTTACGGCTTTAAATTCTCCGGAAAAAGATACGACTGCGGGAGCAAGCCGGGCATGCTCGAAGCAACGATTGATTTTGCGTTAAAAGATGATGCGTTAAAAGATACCGTAAAAAGATGCATAAACAGGTAACTGGAAAATCGACTTTATGAAGGAAGGCATGGCTGATAATACAATGTTATTTAAATTACGAAAAAACTAAACGATGCATAAAGATGAATACTGGATGAGGATTGCTCTAAGGCAGGCTGCAAAAGCGATAGGATCAACATCTCCGAATCCTGCGGTGGGAGCAGCCATCGTTAAAAATAATCGTCTGATTGCCGCGGGGTATCATCATAAGGCGGGAGAGGCTCATGCAGAAATTGAGGCGCTCAAAATTGCCGGAATTGATGCAGATGGTGCGGAAATGTATATTACGCTTGAGCCTTGCGATCACTACGGCAGAACGCCTCCATGCACATCTGCTATAATAAACAGCGGCATCAAAACCGTTATTATTGCGACGGAAGATCCGAATCCGGCTGCGGCGGGAGGCATAAAACGACTAAGACAATCGGGAATAACGGTAAAGGTTGGAGTATGCAGACAAGCAGCAAGAAAAATTAATGAAGTATTCATAACTAATGTAAATAGAAAGCGTCCGTTTGTTGTTATGAAAGCTGCCGTAACTCTGGATGGACAAATCGCAACGACCGCAGGCGACAGCGGCTGGATATCGGGACACATTTCAAGAAGATACTCAAAAAGACTGCGGGCAAGATATGACTCGATACTAATAGGAGCAAAAACGGCAAAAAGCGATAACCCTGTACTTATGCCATATAAAAAGGCAGGGAAATTTTATCGTATTATACTTGATGGCAAACTATCTCTGGATTATCCGAATCTCTTATCGCAGCCCGATAATCTGGTGATATTTTGTGACAACGAGACAGATGACGCAAAACATAAATCTATAGATAAGAAAATTATTATAAAAAAGGTCAATAGCAACAAAGGTATGCTTGACATTAAGCAGGTTTTAGGCACAATTTTTGAGATGGGAATTATGAGTATTTTCGTAGAAGGCGGATCGCTTATTCATAAATCATTTTTAGAAAAACATCTGTACGATAAAGCCTTTATTTTCATAGCTCCAAAATTTCTGGGAGGAAGCGGTATTCCTCTTTTTCAGGGAAAAGGTGTCGATTTTATGAAAAATGCGATAATCCTGAAAAAAACAGAGTGCAGAAAGATCGGCAAAGACATAGTGATGTCGGGATACTTTGATGTTTAGCGGTATCGTGGAGCAGATAGGAGAGATTGTTGATAAAAGGAGTTACTCCTCGGGAGCAAGCATCAAAATAAGATCGGGGCTTCTTTTAAACGAAGGCGACAGTGTACTGGTAAGCGGCGCATGTCTGACTGCAGCAAAAATAGAAAAAGGTTACTTTTGGGTTGATGCCTCTGACGAAACACTGAGATTGTCCAATCTTAAATATGCCGGACACGTAAATCTTGAAAAAGCTCTGTCTCTAAATAAGGGCATTAACGGGCATATCGTAACCGGACATTTAGACGGAACGGCAACTCTCACAAAGCATAAAAATATGCATGGATTTCATGAGATTTCCGTTCAATTTGATAAAAAGATAGCCCGTTTTCTCGCAGTAAAAGGCTCTGTGGCTCTTGAAGGAATAAGCCTGACTATTAACCGGATAACAGGCAGCACGATGACGCTGATGGTAATTCCCTACACATTCAGTCATACAACCCTGGAAACAAAAAAAATCGGAGCGAAATTGAATATCGAGGCGGATATTGTAGCAAGGTATATAAGCAGAATGATCTCGCTGCAGTAGGGGCAATCCCTTGTGGTTGCCCGTTTGTTTCTTGCGATTCATTAACAAGATAGGCACGGGGCAGCCCTTACGAACTTGGGATTGGATTAATTCTGTAACATTGCAAGACTGCTGCGCAATATATCAACTGCGTAACTTTTTTGCATCGCAGCGCAAAGGGAGTTAATAACTCTGAAAAACGTGCTATAATACAATATAGATGAATTGATAACAGGAGCAAAAATGGATAGTGTTAGAAAAGCGATAGATGAGATACGAAACGGAAAAATGGTTATTCTTGTAGATGACGAGGACAGAGAAAATGAGGGTGATCTTTGCATGGGCGCAGCATTTGCAACACCTGATGCAATAAACTTTATGAGTAAACACGGCAGAGGGCTAATATGCGTAACGCTGACAAACGGCAAGGCCGATCAGCTCGCACTGCCGCTGATGGTTATCGATAACGACTCCAAATTTAAAACGGCCTTTACGGTTTCCGTTGACGCCGCAAGAGGCACGACAACCGGAATTTCTGCAGCCGACAGAGCAACTACCATTCAAACAATCATACGCCCTGATGCCAAACCGGCGGATCTTGCAAGACCCGGACATATTTTTCCGCTGCGGGCAAAAAAAGGCGGCGTTTTAGTCAGAGTAGGCCAGACCGAAGGTTCTGTTGATCTGGCAAGACTGGCAGGCATTTACGAGGCAGGCGTTATATGTGAAATAATGAACGATGACGGCACAATGTCGAGAAGGCCTCAACTTGAGAAAATGGCAAAAAAATTCAACTTAACCATTGTCACAATTGCCGATATTGTAAAATACCGCCTGCAGCACGAAAGACTGATTCAGAGAGCGGCAAGTGCGCATTTGCGAACAAAATATGGAAATTTCAGAATTATAGTTTACACAAATTTCATTGACAACAAAGAACATGTTGCAATCATAAAGGGTGATGTAAGCGGGAACACGCCCGTACTGGTACGTGTGCACTCATCCTGCTTCACGGGAGATGTGCTTGGAAGCCTGAGATGCGATTGCGGCTCTCAATTATCCAAATCTCTTGAAATGATCAGTAAAGCCAAAACCGGAGCGGTAATCTATCTTCAGCAGGAGGGAAGAGGAATCGGCCTTGTTAACAAAATAAAGGCTTATCATCTGCAGGACGAGGGGCTCGATACGGTAGAGGCAAATGAAAAACTTGGATTTAAGGCTGATTTGAGAAATTATGGCATAGGTGCTCAAATAATAGTGGATCTCGGAATAAAAAAGTTGAAGCTTTTGACGAATAATCCAAAAAAGATTGTCGGACTCTCAGGGTATGAACTGGAGGTAGTGGAACGCATTCCCATCGAAACAGGGCTGAACTGCGTCAACAAAGACTATCTGATTACAAAAAAAACTAAAATGGGGCATCTGCTTGAGGAGGTGTAGATGAATATTATCGAGGGTAAATTAATTGGAAAAGGCTACAAAGTTGCTATAGTGGCCTCGAGATTCAACAGCATAATAGTAGGCAGGCTGATAGAAGGAGCGGTTGATTCATTCACAAGACACGGAATAGAGAGTGACGATATCATGTTGTATAAGGTTCCCGGAGCATTTGAAATACCTATGGCTATATCCAGATTATTAAGAAAAAGTGAATTCGACGGAATCCTTTCATTAGGGGCCATTATAAGAGGAGAAACCCCGCATTTTGATTATATAGCAAATGAAGTTTCAAAAGGAGTCGCTCAGCTGGCGCTTACAAGCGATATTCCGATCTCATTTGGAGTTTTGACAACGGACACAACAGAACAGGCAATCCAGAGAGCCGGAAGTAAAATGGGCAACAAAGGTTTCAGTGCCGCAGCCGCACTTATTGAAATGATAAATCTTTATAAGCAGTTTTAATAGATGTCACTTAGAAAAGTACGGTCAAATATCCTAAAGATATTGTATACCATGGATCTGAATCATGCACCGATTGAAAAGACAATTGAAAAGACAATTAAAGACGTATCTACTGTGACCGATGAAAATGAAAGCCGGATTGTCGATAAATATGTAAGAGAAATACAACAGAACAAAGACGAGATAGACGAAAAGATAAAGAAATTTCTGAAAGGATGGGATTTTTCAGAGCTTAACATTATAGAAAAGGAAATTTTGAGGATTGGCGCATATGAGCTAATCAACAATCTGAATGACCGAGCTGTGATTATAAACGAGGCTGTGAGACTGGCAAAAATATATGCTGATCCGAAAGCCGCATCACTTATAAACGGAGTACTGGATAAGATATGAAAAAGTATGTAATATTTGCAGATGATATTGAAACGGAAACGGGGGCTGTTGATCTTGCCAAACGACTATCGGACAACCTTGCCGCAATAAAAGTCGGATCAATTCTATTTACAAAGTACGGACCGAATATTGTTCGAAGAATGGCCGAATTCGCAAAAGTATTTTTGGATCTTAAGTATCATGATATACCTAATACTGTAGAAAATGCTATATATCAGGCTTCCATGCTCGGCACCAGCTTCCTGAGTCTTCATACTCTTGGCGGAAGAAAAATGATGAAGGCCGCAGTTAACGGTGTAAAAAGATATCAGGATGAAACCGGCAAAAGAGGTCCGTTTCTTATAGCCGTTACGGTGTTGACGTCACTGTCTGCATCCGACATTGCATCGGATCTTAACATACCGTATCAGGCATCCGATATGGCAATGCTGCTCACGGAGACCGCAATAAAATCCGGCATGGACGGAATCATTGCATCATCTCACGAGCTTAAAAGACTAAGGAAACAGATAGGGAACAAGTTGATTATTACGCCCGGAATAAGACCCAAAGGAGCCTCAAAATTTGATCAGCAGAGAACTGCAACTCCGAGGGAGGCTATTGAAAACGGCGCCGATTATATTGTAGTAGGCCGCCCTATTTACAAATCCAATAATCCTGAAAAAGTTCTGGAAAATATTGTAAAGGAGACTAATATTGAAGACAGATCTGTTGAAATTATATAAGGATTCCGGTGCAGTAAAAGAGGGACATTTTGAGCTTTCCAGCGGGATGCACAGCAACAGATATATGCAGTCCGCACTCGTTCTGCAATATCCATGGCACGCTGAAATGCTTGGCAGGCTGCTTGCAGACAAAATTAGAGATTACAAAGTTAAAACCGTGATATCACCTGCAATCGGTGCACTTTTGATAGGATATGAGACGGCAAGGGCACTCTCTTCAAGAATGATATTTGTCGAAAGAAAATCGGGAGAACTTTCCCTGAGAAGGGGATTTGAGATTTCAGAAGGCGAAAGATGTGCTGTAATTGAAGATGTTGTGACCACAGGAGGATCGCTGCTTCGAACAATTGAGATTGTAAAATCGTTCGGCGGCGATATTGCAGTAGTTGGGGCACTTGTTGACAGAGAAAGCGGATTGGGGAAAAAGATTGATATACCATATCTTCCTTTGCTGAAAATAGCCGTTAAAAGCTATGACAAAGAAAATTGTCCATTATGTGAAAAGGGAATAAAATTAGAAAAGCCCGGCAGTCAAAAAATTAAAAACAAACGTGACTGATGCAAACTACTGCAAAAGATATATATCGGCCTTATGCGCCAAACGCAGTTCTCAACAGCTTTGAAGCGTTGCCACTGTACGCTGCACTGACAAGAACAGTCTGCATCTGACGCCTTCTCTTTTCGCTGAGAACTATGCCCGGCGTATAAGGTGAATTAAAAGGAGGAGAAGATGAGAGTAAAAGTAACATATGTAGGACATTCATGTTTTCTGTTTGAAGGATCCGAAAAGATTATAATAGATCCGTTTATATCAGGCAATCCGAATACTGAAATCAAACCGGATGAAATAGATTGCAATTATATTCTTGTAACACACGGTCATGCCGACCATCTCGGAGATGCCATCGGTATAAGCAAAAACTGCGGCGCTACAATAATAGCCCCGTATGAGCTTGCTACGTATTGTCAGATGCAGGGAGCTAAAAATGTCCATCCGATGTATATCGGAGGCTCTTTTCGATTTACCGATAATCTAAAAATAAAGTTTACGATCGCCCATCACGGATCTGCTGCGATGGGTGAAACAATCACATATACCGGCAATCCCGTAGGAATGCTTATAGAACTTGATGAAAAAACAATCTATCATGCCGGAGATACCGGATTATTCAGCGATATGAAGCTTATAGGAGAACTGAATCAAATTGATCTTGCCCTCCTTCCTATAGGAGACAATTTTACAATGGGTCCCGAAGATGCGGCCTATGCTGCAGGTCTGCTGAATTGCAAAGAGATAATCCCAATGCATTACAATACATTCGATGTTATCAGACAAGATCCGCTGGTATTTAAAAAATATGTAGGTGACAGTTCAAATGTGTCTATACTTTCGCCGGGGCAATCAAAAACGATTTAAGAGCATCTCTTTAAGACCGTAAATCAAATGCAGGAGGTATACACAGACTATGAAAAGAGCGATATTGATACTTATCTTTTTATCCGCTTTAATCAATGTAAAACCCGTCTATGCCTCTAAAATCGTCTACAAAATCGACCTGACGGGACCTATAACGCCTGTAAGCGTAGAATATATCGCCGGTTCCATGCGCAAAGCGCAAGACGCAGATTCGGAGTTTATGTTAATCAGAGTTGATACTCCCGGAGGTCTTGTTTCATCTATGGAAAAAATTGTAAAACTGCTTTTAAACAGCAAAATTCCGACAGTTTGCTATGTATCGCCCTCAGGCGCAAAAGCAGCTTCAGCCGGAACATTTATAGTTGCCTCCTGCAACATTGCCGCAATGGCGCCCGCCACCTCAATAGGTGCGGCTCATCCTGTTTCTCTCGGGCTTTTCAGCGGCAAAAACAAGGTTATGAAAGAAAAAATAACCAACTATTTATCTGCTTTTATGAGAGGAATTGCCGAAAAAAGGAAACGAAACGCAGATTTTCTTGTAATGGCAGTACAAAAAAGCGAGGCAATAACTGCAAAGGAGGCTTTAGCGAAAAATGTTATAGATGTAGTTGCAGAAAATCAGCAGCAGTTACTTTCATGGCTGAATAATCGAAAAATAAGTTTGAATGGAAAAACCATCCTATTGAATACCAAAAATATAACTATTGTCACCAAAAACATGAATACAAAAGAACAATTCCTGCATTTTATAAGTTATCCTACCGTTAGTTATCTGCTTTTTCTCGCTGCTGCGGTCGGACTGTTTACAGAGCTGGTGCATCCCGGAATTATACTTCCGGGAGTGGCAGGCGTCATCAGTTTATTGCTTTTTCTGTTCTCAACCAGTATACTTCCCATAAATACTTCCGGAATCGCCCTCATACTCTTCGCTTTTGCACTCTTTGCGATAGATCTATTTTCAAACTTTCATGGTGTATTATCGATAGGAGCCGCCGTCTCTCTGTTTATAGGCTCGACAATGATAATAGGATCACCTAAAGCTCCCGGCTTAGGTGTGCCTCTGGGGCTGATTTTGGGCATAACAATCGGAATCAGCATATTTATTGTTTTTGCCGTTTCTAAAATGATAGCAATTTACAGAAAGCGTCCCACAACGGGTTTAGAAGGATTAATCGGATTGTCGGGAACGGCGCTGACAGATATTTCAACCGATGGAGTAGTGAAGGTTCATGGCGAAAGATGGAATGCGGTTGCCAAAAATAAAGTTAAAGCAGGAAAACATATAGTCGTTATCGATACAATAAGAAAAGAAACCACAAGATTGGTTGTAAAGGAGGAAAAATGAATATTTCACTTGGTTTTGGAGGATGGATAGGGCTAATTATCGTATTGCTTCTACTGTTTTCTTCAGCTGTACATGTTCTGAAAGAGTACGAGCGCGCCGTTGTATTTAGAATGGGACGGCTCATAGGAGACAAAGGACCCGGAATTATCTTTATTATTCCGTTTGTAGATAAAATAGTAAAGGTAAGTCTTAGAATTATAACGCTTGATGTTGCAAGTCAAGAAACAATAACGAAAGACAATGTTCCTGTAAAAATAAATGCGGTTGTTTATTTCAGGGTAATAGATCCAAACAGATCAATAGTTGAAATTTCCGATTATGTAGAAGCCACAAGCGCCATATCCCAGACCACATTGAGAAGCGTAGTCGGACAGATAGACCTTGATGAATTGCTAAGTCAACGAGATAAGGTTAATGAAAAACTGCAGCAAATAATTGATAAACATACAGATCCATGGGGAATTAAGGTAAGCATCGTTGAGGTAAAGGATCTTGAGATTCCGGAAAATATGAAAAGGTCAATGGCCAAGCAGGCGGAAGCAGAAAGAGAGAGAAGAGCGAAAGTTATAAATGCCGAAGGCGAGTATCAAGCTGCCAACAGACTGAGAGATGCGGCAAGTATAATATCAACACATCCGGAAGCCTTGCAGCTCAGGTTTCTTCAGACTGTCAGAGAGGTTTCAGCCGATCACAACAGCACACTGATATTGCCGCTGCCGATAGAACTGTTTAAGGCTTTTATCAAAAACCCTAAACAGACGCCTGCAAAGGAGGAATAACAACAGGCGGCACACCCATTCTTGTTGTCGCCGACTGTACAAGCTCCCTAAAATACGGCCATGCAGTAATAAGAACTGTGGTTTGAGCGAGAATTTCGAAAATTTCATCATCTAACTTCATTTCGGATTCGAAACTGAGCACAAAAGTTGAATTAACCTGAACAACAGCATTGTCCTTGTTGTCTTTATCTGCTATTGCCAGGGCAAAATCCTGGTAAACTTTGAAATGATTGTCGTCTATAACCTGATAAAACGCCTTCTTGTCTATAAAAACCTGCTTCTCATTTTCTGTAGCCGGCATATCATCGTTGTATTTTGTGTCCATCTTGTTAAGCGATATTCCGGTAAGTGCAAGATTCTCACTGAATTTATTAAATTTTTCAACATTGGCCTCATTTTCAATATCTTTTGATACATTTTCCATTTCTCTCTCCTAAATAAAGATAATTATTTTCCATAAAATGGTTTTTTGCAAATCTCGATACGGCAAAACCCGACAGCGATCCGGCTATCATTCTTGAAGCAGCCGACAAGACATACAACTTTTCCTTTGCCCTTGTAATGCCCACATAAAACAGTCTTCTCTCCTCCTGAAGCTGTTGAGGATCCGAAAGCGAATTCGAATGAGGTATTATCCCGTCATCAGCTCCAACAATTATAACAACCGGAAACTCCAGCCCTTTTGAGGCATGAAACGTCATCAAATTGACATTATCTTCAGAAACATCATTGCTGTCATCGGTAAGAGCCGCAAGATCAATAAACGATTCAAGCGAATTATCCTCTTTTTTAGAATGCTCAACTATTGCATTTCTGAGCTCCATTATATTTGCCAGTCTGTTTTCCGCAACCGTATTTCCCTCATTTTTAAGCATAGCTATATAACCGGATTCTTCCGCTATATAGTCAAAAAAATTTACAATTCCCAATGATACTTTTTCTTTGGCATTCTTTATAAATTTAACGAAAAACGATAACCCGACATTTTTTCGCCTTTCTATGAATTCTCCTGCGGCTTCCAGCAGAGAGCAATCATTTGTTACCGCTTCCTGCTTTAAAAGTTCAAGGGTTTTTTTGCCGATCTTTCTCGAAGGAACATTCACGATTCTCTCGAAACAAACATCATTGTCGCTATTTTGCACAAGCTGCATATATGATATTATATCTTTTATTTCACGCCTGTCATAAAACCGATGTCCCTTCAAAATTTTATACGGTACGACACCTGCCAGATCAAACTCTATTATACGCGATTGGGAATTCATTCTGTAAAATAGTGCGATATCCGAATAATTTCTACCTCTATTATGCTCCATATTAATAATAGAAAGAACCTTTTTTGCTTCCTCTTTGTCCGACATAACCCTGAAAAAATCAATTGGCTCGCCGCTGCTGTTGCTTGTCCAGAGCATTTTATCAGTTCTGTGGCTATTCTTTGAAATTACTTCGGAAGCAAATTCAAGAATCGATTTTGTAGAACGATAATTCTGCTCAAGTTTAAAAACAGCAGTATTCTGAAAATCTCTTATAAATTGATCTATGTTTCCCGTATCGGCTCCGCGAAACCGGTAAATTGATTGATCGTCATCACCAACTACACATACTGAGCGGTATTTTCCTGCAAGCAGACGGATAAATCTATACTGAACAGCATTTGTGTCCTGAAACTCATCAACAAACAGATGTCTGAACCGATCCTGATAAAATCTCAGCAGCTCGGGATTTTCCTCAAAAAGTCTGACTGCGTTAAGCAGCAGATCATCAAAATCCATTCCGTCGGATTCCTTTTTTACAGCCTCATATCTCTTGAATATCTTAATCCTTCCGGCTTGATAGTATGAACCGGAATCAAGGCTTTCCATATCAGTCATTTCCCGCTTGTATTTTGAAAAGAGCGACATGAGTTTGGACGGTTTATAAATAGAATCGGAAAGATCGTATTCTTTGACTATCTTTCTTATCATCGTCTTTTGATCAGTTCCGTCAAAGATGATAAAATGGTTGCTGTATCCCAGCTTATCGGCATTTTCTCTTAATATTCTTGCGCATACGGAATGAAAAGTGCCGATTGTAGGTCTCCGGCCGCCTTCTAAAACATTATTGACCCTTTCCCGCATCTCTCTTGCGGCTTTATTGGTAAACGTAATAGCCAAAATCGAATCTGCCGAAACACCGTTTTGGATAAAGTGATTTATGCGGCTTGTCACCACTCTTGTTTTGCCGCTTCCGGCACCGGCAAAAATTATCATCGGACTGTCGGCAGCAAAAACCGCCTTCCTCTGATTCTCATTCAATAATTCGTATTGATCAAGCTTACTGTTAGTCATAACTTATTCTACGGTAACCGATTTCGCCAAATTTCTCGGCTGATCAACATCATTTCCAAGAAGATTAGCTGCATAATAAGAAAAAAGCTGAAGTGGAAGTATATATACGAACGGAGAAAGCCATGCATCAATTTTTGGCATCTTGATAAAATCGCATCCGGCAAGCATACTGTCTGAAACAAGAATTACCTGCCCCATTCTGCTTTTTATCTCACTGACATTCGAAAACAGCTTATCCCTTAGACCGCCGGGCGGAGCAACTGCAATCGTTGGAAATTCACTGTCTATAAGCGAAATGGGTCCATGTTTCATTTCACCCGATGCATAGCATTCCGCATGCATGTAGGAGAGCTCTTTCAGCTTAAGCGCCCCTTCAATCGCAACAGGATATCCAATTCCTCTTCCAATATAAAAGAAGTTCTTTTTTTTGTAATATTTTTTTGCAATATCTTCGACACTGCCGCTATTTTCCAAATAGTTCGACTGAATTTTGGGCACTTCTTTAATTTTTTGTTTCCAGGCATCAATTTTTTCAGCGGCAGCACCTCTCTCTGAAGCAATTCGCAGCGCAACAAGATAGAGCAGCGCAACCTCGGCGGTATACGCCTTTGTTGAAGCTACGCTTATTTCCTGACCGATATTCATGTAGATTGTCTCATCCGCCGCCCTTGCTATGCTGCTTTCCCAGCTATTGACTATTGCAATGGTATGAGCTCCGCTATTTTTAGCCCTCAAAAGCGCTTCTTTGGTGTCGGATGTTTCTCCCGATTGACTGAGCGCTATAACAAGGCTGTCGGCACTCAAATCGTGCGGTTGATATCGAAACTCCGATGCAAATTCAACCGTTACGGAAACTCCGGATAACATATTGATGAAATATTTAAAACAGAGTGCTGCATTGTAGGATGTGCCGCAGGCAATGCATATAATTCTTCCCTTCGGGGTAATTCTGTTTTTAAGCTCATCGAAAAGCAGATTATCAACCCGTCCGGCCAGCGCTCTTGTCAAAGCCGCGGGCTGCTCCATTATTTCCTTCAGCAGATAATGCTTATATCCGCCTTTCTTTGCCTCTTCCTGATTCCATTTAACGTCAACCGGAGTATTTGATATTTTACCGCCTTCAAAATTATAAAAATCGATATTGCCGTCTCCTGCTACGAAAAATTGCCTATCCTCAAGAAAAAACGCTCTGTTTGTAAAAGACAGAAGCGCGGTAAGATCGGACGCAGCAATAATATCATCGGCATTTTTGCCGACTACCAGCGGATTGCCGTTTTTTACACCTATTATTGTTGAAGGATTTTGTTCATCTATTATCAAAAATGCGTAAGCGCCTTTAAGCATTTTTACAAGCTGTAAAATTGCTTTGCCGATTGATTGAGTCTTTTCAAACAGTGCGCAAAAACAGATAAGGGCAACCTCCGTATCCGTATCGCTTGTAAAATTGTAACCGGCTTTAATAAGATCATCCTTTAGTGTTTTCCAGTTCTCTATAATGCCGTTATGAACAATCGCAAAACTGTTATATCTGAACGGATGAGCGTTTCTCACGGAAGGCTTGCCGTGAGTTGCCCATCTCGTATGAGCTATGCCGCAGCTTCCTACCACCGGTTTTTCAAGAAGCTTCTCTTCAAGGCCGGCAACTTTTCCCTTCACCTTTACGGATCTAATCCCCTTTTTTGTGTTAATCGCAATTCCTGCAGAATCATACCCCCTGTATTCAAGTCTCCTTAATCCCTCAAGCAATACGGGAGCTGCATTCTTTTTGCCGCTATATCCTACAATGCCGCACATCAGGATTGCCTTTTCTTCCTGAAGCGTGCTGCGCCTCCGGGAATATTTTTCTGATTAGCCCTTGATATTGCCAGGGCGTCGCGAGGCACATCCTCTGTTATCGTACTTCCGGCAGCTATCAAAGCGGCATCCCCTATTTTGACGGGAGCTACAAGCTGACTGTCCGATCCGATAAAAACATTGCTGCCTATAACGGTTTTATGCTTTTCAAATCCGTCATAATTGCATGTTATAGTTCCGCAGCCTATATTTGTTTCTCTGCCAATCTCGCAATCGCCGAGATAACTCAGGTGACTTGCCTTTACGCCTTCCTTTAACACGGCTTTCTTTGTTTCAACAAAATTACCCACTCTGCATAATTGTCCCACAACCGAACCCGGACGAAGATGAGCCATCGGACCGATAACAGATTTCTCTCCGACTATGGAACCTTCAATATAGCTGCCGGACTTGATAATCACATTATCGGATATTTCAGACTCTAAAACTGTAGAAAATGATTCAATTACGCATTCTTTTCCGATTTTACTGCCGCCCTTCAGAACGCTGTACGGATAGATTACAGTTGAATTTCCGACTTCAACATCGCTCTCTATATAAACAGTTTCTCTATCGTAAATTATTACTCCCTTTTCAAAAAGAGTATCTATCTTTCTGTCTCTTAGTGCTTTGGCTGCAAATTCAAATTCCTTAAGTGAGTTTACTCCGGACAAAGATTTCCAATCCTCGCAGAAAACAGCCTTTTTGTTTGCTTTTAAATTGAACAGATCGGTTATATAAAGTTCATTTTTCTTATTATTTGCATTCAATTTGTCAATATTCGCTTCAAGAAAAGCCCGCCTAAAAAAATATACCCCCGAATTAACATACTCCGTTTTTCCATCTGCAGGTTCATGCGCTTCGATAATTCTAAAATCATCTCCCTCAAAAAAGACCCTCCCCATATTTCCAGGACTATCAGGTTTGGTATATATAAACGCCTCATCAATACCCGCTTGAAAAGATGCGATCTTTTCAATAATTTCAGGTATAACAAGCGGCATATCACCGTTTATCACGACAAGACAGTCTGCTTTACAAAATTCAAGTCCGGTTTGCAGGGCATCGGCAGTTCCGGCAAGCAACTGCTGTTTAGCAAACTTAAACGGATATCCGAGTGCGCCTAACGCTTTCTCAACATCGTCGTTATCGCTATTTGTCACAACAACAATATCAGACGGATTTGCATCTATTGCCGCTGCCGCCGAAAAACAGATCAGCGGTTTTCCATTAATCTTTGCTGCAAGCTTGCTGTAAGGAAGTCCGGTTCTTGTTCCCATACCCGCAGCCAGTATAATTATATCAAAATTCATAGCAGCTCCATTTTTATAAGCTCCTCTTTAAACTCGCTGAGAAGGTCCGCTTCCCTGACATTTTTTACAATCTTTCCTTTTTTTATAATCAATCCATACCCTGCTCCGCCTGCTATCGCAATATCGGCATCCTTTGCCTCACCAATTGCATTAACCGCACATCCCATAACACTTACCGTTATAGGCATTCTTATCCGCTCTATTATTTTTTGAACCTCTTGGGCAAGTCTTGTCAAATCAATCTGAATTCGCCCGCATGTCGGGCAGGATACAAGCCTGGCTCCAACATTTCTAACACCGGTAGATCTTAGAATTTCATAACAAACGGCAATCTCATCGACCCTGTCGCCGGTTAACGACACTCTTATTGTATCGCCGATTCCGTCGCTCAATAATCTTCCAAGTGCAATGGCTGAACGTGCCGCTCCGGTAGCAACGGTACCGGCTTCGGTAACACCGAGATGAAGCGGATAATCGGATTTCTCATCCAATATCCGATATGTTTTCACCGTCATAGCGGCATCGGATGATTTTGCGGAAATCTTTAAATCGCTAAATCCAAGATCCTCAAATCGCTTTACCCACCTCAACGCAGAATCGGCGAGAGAAGACGCCGATAAAACAAGCGATTTTTCAAGAGATCCGCTGTTGACACCGATTCTTATGGGTATCTTTCTTTTTTTTGCAGCTCTTATTATATCGGTAAGCTGCCTTTGAGGAAAATTTCCCGGATTGATTCTTATCTCATCAGCACCGTTTTCAATCGCTTTAACCGCAATCCTGCCGTCAAAATGAATATCGGCGACAACAGGCAATATCGACTTTTTTTTTAAGTCTGAAAGAAAATACGCATCTTTTTCAGTAGGAACCGCAACCCTTATCAGCTCACACCCGACAGAAGCAAGCTGATTTATCTCATCTGCGACCTCGTTCAATTTAGACGGAGGATTTTTTGTCATAGATTGAACAACAACAGGATTATTTCCTCCAACCGGAACCTTTCCTATAAAAACTGTTCTCTTTTTCTTCCTCATTTATGAAATAGTGAACTCACCGTCGAACTGATATGCGGAAAAAAACGTGCAAGATCGTTATAGGTTGCAAAAACCATTAGCAGAATGAGAAGAGACATGCCTACCTGCTGAGAGATACTTACCACCTTGTCCGATAATTTTTTACCTCGCACCGCCTCAATCGCAAAGAAAAAAAGATGCCCTCCGTCCAGAATGGGAATCGGAAGTAAATTAAGAATGCCGAGATTGATTCCGATGATTGCAAGGAAAAAAAGAAATACTCCCAAGCCGGCATTCGCTTCTTCGCCGGCAAGCTTAATTATCATTATCGGACCGCCGAGCTGTTTGGCAGACATCTTGCCGCTGACAAGTTTAACAAATGATTCTGCGGTCAGATATGTTATTCTATAGGATTGATAAACACCGTTTTTTATACCGGAAAAGAATGAATAACGCAGCAGAGTCTTCTCTCCTGAGGGCATAACGCCGATAAAACCTGCCGCTACTTTCTCACCAAATATATTTTTCATCTGTTTGAGTTCAGGAACTACAAAGATAGTCTTGCTGCCCCTGTCTCTGTTTACAACGACCCTCAAACGTTTTCCGGGGCTTTTTTTCATAATTGAAGCCATTTTTCTAAAAGTTTTCACGCTGCTGCCGTTGATACTGACGATGCTGTCTCCCTTTTTTATGCCGGCAACATACGCCGGAGAACCTTTCAGAACTTTGCCGATCTGAGAAGAAAGCGTTGTGACGCCAATCCACGAACTCATTATAAAAAAGACAACTGCAATCAAAAGATTCGTGATCGGCCCGGCTGAAACAATCGCAGCTCTTTTCCAGACCGGCTTCTCAGAGAATGAATTGATCTTTTGATCAGTTTCGGTTCCGGTTTCGGTTTCATCATTTTCGCCTACAAGTTTTACATATCCCCCCAGCGGAATCAACGAAATTCTGTATTCGGTTTCTCCGATCTTCTTTCGCAGAAGTATCGGCCCAAACCCGACTGAAAACGCCTCAACGCCGACACCGAGAGCTTTTGCCGCAGCAAAATGACCTGCCTCATGCACAACAATCAAAATCGCTATAGCTATTATACCCCAAATAATCATATCTTTTTATTTAACTCCTTATCAAATTCTCTCAACAGAGTCTCCGACAATTCTATTACATCTTTCATGCCAAAAACTTCTCCAAGGCTAATATTAATAACCTTATTTTCCACAAAATCAACTATATCGCAAAATCGGATTCTGCCGGACAAAAATGCATTAACAGCCGCCTCATCTGCGGCATTCAGAACAATTCTCGAGCCGATCCCCCGTATCCATGCCTCCTTCACTACAGCAAGTGTTCTTTTTTCCCTTTCATTCGGCTTGTCAAACTTTATATTGCTCATCTGATCGAATTCGACTTCTCCCACATCGTCAGGCAGAGAAGGCAGTCTTTCCGGATAATTAAGAGCATATCCAATCGGTATTCTCATATCAGGCTGTCCCAGCTGAGCAATAAGGCTTCCGTCACTAAACCCGACCAAAGAATGAACTATTCCCTGTTTATGAACAAAAACATCGATATCTTCAAAATCAAGATCAAAAAGCTCAGCCGCCTCAATTATCTCAAAACCTTTGTTAAAGAACGTCGCAGAATCAACAGAAATTTTAGGACCCATACTCCAAACCGGATGTTTCATAACCTCAGCTATCCCTATATCTTTCAGTCCGGAAGATTCAACATCATGAAACGGACCTCCCGATGCAGTCAAAATAATTTTTTTGACTGATCTTTTGTCCTTTCCGATCGCCTGAAAAACGGCACTGTGTTCCGAATCAACCGGAATCACTTTCGCTCCGCTTCTGTTTATTGCATTTTTGAGAAACGGCCCGGCTGAAACCCAGCTCTCCTTATTGGCAATTGCAACCTCTTTTCCAGTCAAAACGGCCTCATATGTCGGAACAATTCCGCATATCCCTGATATCGCCGAAACTATAAGATCTATTCTATCAGAATCAAAAAAATTGAACAGATCATCGATGCTGCTGGTATATTCCTCGCCTTCGAGGCTGAAACCGCTCTTTTCCTTAGTATAGACATACGACGGCTTAAACCGTTTTATCTGTTTTATAAGTTCGTCGGAAAAATGAAAAGAGGTAAGCATCTCAACCTTAAAAAGTTTGGGAAATTTGCTGATAACGCTTAATGTTTGAATACCGACCGAACCTGTCGAACCGAGTATTCCGATTCCCTTCATTATGAAACCAGTGTAATGTAAAGATAACTTAGAGCAACCGAAATCGCCAGACTGTCAAGCCTGTCCAGCACTCCGCCATGTCCGGGGAACAGCTTTCCGGAATCCTTTTTGCCGGCGTATCGTTTGAATGTCGATTCAATAAGATCACCGGCCTGACCTGCTATACCAACTATCAAACCAATGGCAACGGCATCGGTAGTACTGAACAGATTAAAAAACTGTCCGATGCTTAGCGATGTGACAATGGAAGCAACTGCTCCTGCAGCAAACCCCTCAACTGTTTTATGAGGACTTATAACCGGAGACAATTTTCTTTTTCCAAAAAATTTGCCGAACAGCATTGCCGTACTGTCGGTTATCCATACCATAAAAAAAATGGTAATGAGCATTCCTCTGCCCTTTGGTAAGCGTATCATAATATAAAAAAAGCTATATAGACTGACATATGTTATTGCAAGCCAGCTTCCCGCAACATGTGTAAAGTCATAGTTGATGTCGTTTTTTGTAAGCAGAGGAATCAAAAGAAGCATGATGAATGTCATAAGGATTGCAGGTCCGAAAAGGTCTGCCCTCTCGGCAGCAAGCCAGAATACCATAGAAAAGGCAAAAAGTGAATAGATCCAATAAATTTTGTCGGTTTTTTTAATTAAACCATGGAACTCATCTATGGCTATCAAACCGGCGATAAATGAAACAATCTTAATTACCAATATAGGAGCATATGCAACAGTTATCAGAACAGGAGGAACGATTAGCAGCGCAGTGATGATACGTTTTTTCATATCAGATCGCCAAACCTTCGTTTTCTGAGTTTATACTCTTTTATTGCGGCCTTAAGATCTTCACAGGAAAAATCAGGCCAATATTTGTCTAAAAAATAGAGCTCGGTATATGCAAGACCGTAAAGCATAAAATTACTTATACGTTTTTCGCCGCCTGTCCTGATTAAAAGATCGGGGTCGGGAAGAAATGCGCTTTGAATATAACTATCAAATCCTATAGGGTTCCCGGAATTTTTATATTTTTCAGCCGCTGCTCGTATCTCCTGCCTTCCGCCATAAGAAATAGCAAGCGTAAAAACCATATTTGTGCATCCGCTAGTCATATCACTGACCGTATCTATGAGATCTACGGTAGACTTCGGCAGATCGCCGAGATTACCGATTGTTTTGAAACGGATACCGTTTTCTTTGAGTTCTGTCGCTTTGTTTTTCAGATGATTTTCAACAAGAGAGAGAATAAGAGCTATTTCTCGTTTGGGTCTATTCCAATTTTCGGCACTAAAGGCAAATAGAGTTAAATATTTTATGTTTACCTTTTTTGCACACAAAACAATATCGATAGCAACAGCCGCCCCTTTGGCATGACCATCGGTTCTTTGTCTGTTTCTCTTTTTTGCCCATCTCCCGTTTCCGTCCATAATAATGGCAACATGGTTCGGAAAATTATCTGCATGATTCACTATATCGTTTTGATTTCCTTCTCTTTCCAGGCAAGCAGAGTATCAATTTTCTTTATATACAGATCTGTTGTTTTTTGTACGGCATCAAGATTTTTTTCGCTCTCGTCCTCTGTTATTAAGCTTTCGTCCTGATCTTTTTTGATTCCGGCGTTTATCTCACGTCTGATTTGACGAATTCTAACCTTTGCCTTTTCTGCCAGCTCCCTGGCAACCTTGGCAAGTTCATCTCTCCTGCAGCCTGTCAATTCCGGGATCCTGATCTTCAGGAGGTTGCCGTCGACCACCGGCATAATACCAAGAGTTGAGCTTCCTATGGCTTTTTCGATCACTTTTGTCAAGGAATGATCCCATGGCTCTATCAAGATTGTTGATCTATCCGGCACAGATATGCTGGCAATCGATTTAATCGTCATTTTATTGCCGTAAGCTGCAACCTTTATGTTTTCAACCATAGAACCGCTTGCCGTTCCCGTTCTCAAACCGCCAAGTTGACCGTTTAGCCAATTCACAACATTTTCCATTCTTTTTGAAGTATCTTCTATCATAAACAGCCTCCTTTATTTCACAACGGTTCCTTCTTCCTTTCCGGATACAACATTAAACAGACTTTCCGATCTCGTAATATCCAAAACTACAATCGGCACCTTTCTTTCCATACAAAGAGAAACAGCGGTATAATCCATAACATGAAGCTGTTTCTGAATGAGATCAATGTAGCTTATTGTAGAAAACCGCTTGGCATCACTGTTGGTCTTAGGATCTTTATCATACACGCCGCCCACTTTTGTAGCCTTAAATACCGCATCGGCTCCAATCTCAGCTGCTCTCAAACCGGCCGCAGTATCGGTCGTAAAATAGGGACTTCCCGTTCCGGCTACAAAAATCACTATGCGTCCTTTCTCCAGATGCCTTATGGCGCGTCTTCTTATATAAGGTTCGGCAATCTGACGCATCTCGATAGCACTCATTACGCGCGTATCAACACCTTTCTTCTCTATTGCATCGGCAAGCGCCAGCCCGTTTATAACGGTAGCAAGCATTCCCATATAATCGGATGTCACCATGTCCATACCAATAGATACTCCTTTGATGCCCCGAAAGATATTTCCGCCTCCTACAACAATCGCAACGGAAACTTTTAACTCAACTATGCGGACTATCTGAGATGCAAGATCGGATAAAATCTTAGGATCGATACCGAAATCCGAATCCCCCTTTAACGCTTCTCCGCTTAGTTTAAGCAGTATGCGTTTATACCGAACAGCTCTGGGCATTTATCTCAAAACGTGCGAATTTGATAATCTTGATATTTTCACCAAGTTTTCCAACGGCGTGTTTAATCAAGTCGCCAACGCTCTCCTTGTCATCCTTTATGAACGGCTGCTCTATAAGACAGTTTCTTTCATAGAACTTATTCAATTTACCTTCTACAATCTTATCAATAATTGCTGCGGGCTTTCCCTCTGAAATCAGCGTTTCCTTTTGTAGTTCCATCTCTTTTTCAAGAACATCTTTTGGAACGGAGTCCCTGTCGAGATAGGCTGGATTTGCAGCAGCGATATGCATTGCTACGTCCTTAAGGAGCTGCGCAAAATCATCCGTATCGGCAACAAAATCGGTCTCGCATGCAAGCTCGACCAAAACACCTATCTTGCCGCCCATATGTATATACGAACCGATTTTTCCGTTTTCGGTTTCTCTTCCCGCCTTTTTCGCCGCCGACGCAATGCCTTTTTTTCTGAGCAGGTCTATCGCTTTATCAAAATCTCCATCCGCTTCAACCAGTACTTTTTTGCATGCCATCATACCGGCACCTGTAGCTTTTCTTAAATTCATCACATCTCTGGCATTTATCGTACCCATTTATTCAGTCTCCTCTTTCTCTTCAGCATTATTGTTATCCGAGTTGTCCGATGATTCGTCAACCTGATCTTTCTGAAACCTTCCCTGTCCGGCGACTATAATGTCGGCAATCTTTCCGGTAAACAATTTTATAGATTTTATAGCGTCGTCATTTCCGGGAATAACATAGTCTATAGGATCAGGATCACAATTTGTGTCCACGATCGCTATAATCGGTATCGAAAGCGATTTAGCCTCCTTTACCGCAAGATATTCACGCACGATATCTACAACAAAAAGTGCATCAGGCAGCCCGTCAAACTCCTTGACACCTCCAAGATATCTTTCAAGTCTGCCGATTCTCTTGCGCATCTTCTTTGCTTCTTTTTTAGGCAGTTTATCGAACTCTCCGGTCTTGTCGAAAGTCTCAAGTTGTTTCAGAGTTGCAATACTTTTTTTAAATGTATTTCTGTTTGTAAAGAGACCGGGAGGCCACTTCTGAATTATATAAGGCATGCCTGATCTTTGTGCTTCTGATCCAACTATTTCCTGACCCTGTTTTTTTGTGCAGACCATCAAAATCTTCTTATTCTGAGAAGATAAATTATACACAAATTCAGCAGCTTTATTAAAAAGCTTTAAGGTTTTCTGGAGATCAATTATATGAATCCCTTTCCTGTCGCCAAATATATACGGACTCATTTTGGGATTCCATCGTCTCGTTTGATGTCCGAAATGCACACCTGACTCTAATAATTCTTTCATTTTAACGGTAATCTGCTGCTCCATTTCTCCTCCTGTGAGTTGTTCCTCCATAAAGTTTTAATAGTTTCACCGCTCACTCACAAAACTTTATGTGTGATTTTTTATATCTTTTACCATATAAAAAAAAATTTTCAAGTGGCCGACTGCATTAAGATAAAACGGTCCTGATACCTGTTGTTTTTTGGTTTAAGTAAAGTATAATACAGGCGTTTTAAAGCGATCCTACACAGAAAAAGGTTGGGCTGTGTAAAAACTAAAGGGGTTTTATGAAATATAGTATAGCATCTATTGGCAAGGGGTTTCCGAAAAAAAGTCTTTATATTAATCTAAGATTAAATCTTATGGCAGTTTCGGTCGGTATTGTCGGCGGATTTGGTGCAGTTTTATTCAGGTGGTTGTATTACAGCATAAATAACCTATCATTTTGGCACAAATTATCAATTTATTTTGTCTCGCCTGTAAGCAATGGCTTAGGATATTTAGTAATCATACCGCCTGCAATGGGAGGTCTTATTGTAGGATTCATTACCTATTACTACGCCACTGAAGCAAAAGGACATGGTGTACCTGAAGTAATGGAAGCTATGTATAAAAAACAGGGCATAATTCGTCCGCGAGTTGTAATTGCCAAAACACTGGCCTCCGGAATATGCCTTGGAACAGGAGGGTCGGCAGGAAGGGAAGGACCCATAGTTCAAATAGGAAGCGCGTTTGGATCAGCTGTAAGCCAATTTTTAAAACTTTCTATTACTGACCGCAAGATATTAGTAGGCTGTGGAGCAACTGCAGGTATAGCTGCAACATTTAATGCTCCGCTGGCAGGCATAATTTTTTCCATTGAGTTAATTCTACTCGAATTTAGAACAGAATCGTTTGTTCCTCTGGCTACATCATCTGTTTTCGCAACTATTATATCAAGATTATTTTTAGGAAGCGACCCCATATTTATTATTCCGGCATATCACTTTAAATCGGTATACGAACTCCTATTTTACCTTATAATGGGTATTGCTGCAGGATTTATCGGAATTTTGGAATTTAAACTGCTTTACCGCATAGAAGATCTGTTTGATAAGATAAAAGTCCATCCCGTTTTCAAACCTGCTATCGGAGGCATGTTACTTGGGATTATAGCACTCCAATTTCCTCAGATACTTGGTGTAGGATATAAAACTATAGGCAACATACTCAGTCCTAATTATGGCAGCCCGACTGTTTACCTTATGCTTACCCTGTTTGCACTTTTAATCGCTAAAATGTTTGCATTGTCATTAACACTCGGCTCAGGAGGATCGGGCGGCGTATTTGCGCCTTCGCTATTTATCGGAGGAGTATTTGGAGCATTTTTTGGTATTATTATCAATTTGTTATTTCCTCACATGAGCGCCCCTTATCCTGCGTATGGACTGGTAGGTATGGCTGCTGTATTTGCAGGAACAAGTCGCGCAACATTGACATCAATTATAATGGTTTTTGAAATGACTCGTGACTACAGTATCATAATCCCGCTAATATTCGCATGCGTTTTAGCCGACATCACAAGCCGTATCTTTGCTAAAAATACGATCTATACGGAAAAACTTGCCAGACGGGGAGTCTTTATACCTCATGGCCTTGAAATAAACGTTCTGAAGAATGAAACGGTCGAAAACGTGATGATAAGAGATGTGATAACTGCAAATATGTATGAATCAATTCAAGATATAAGCAACAAGATCATGAAAACAGGCCATGAAGGATTCCCCGTTATGAACGATAAAAATGAACTGGTGGGCATAATAAGCGGCAGAGACGTATTGCAGCACAGAGAAAAAAACAGCGATATGGCATTATCCGCATTTGACGCCTGCAGCAAAAATCTGATCTTGACATACCCCTATGAAACTCTTGATCAGGCACTCGGGAAGATGCGGGAAAACGGAATTTCACATCTCCCTGTTGTAGATGAAGATAATCCCAAAAGACTGTTAGGCATAATAACAAAAGGCGACCTTCTTATGTACAAAGTATCATAATTAAATTTTACGGGGCACCATCTAATGCGTAAGATGAGTTTATGAGATTGATTGGATTCTCAATTCGGAACGCTCAGAATTAGAAGAGTTGCCCTTGACATCATAGAACAACAGGCTATCTTGTTAGCAGATCATGGTAGAGAGTGCTAATTTATGAAAACTATAGAGACCGAAAGGCTTCACAAAATATTGGAGATTGTTGTAGAGAACTATATTGAGCATGGCAAATCCGAAGGATCGCTCAAAATTGTAAAAAAATACGGCCTTTTGATGTCTCCTGCTACGCTTAGAAATGCTCTTTATGATCTCCAGGATATGGGCTATCTGAAAAGCATATATACGTCGAGCGGAAAAGTGCCCACTGAAATGGGCTACAGATATTACGTAAATAATATACTGAAACGGGACAGGACGCCAAACGCTGTTGTTCCTGTTTTTATTAAGAACAGCGATACATTGAAAACCGCCTTGACGGCTGCCTCCTCATGGCTGTCTCGTCAAAGCAACTATCTCGTGGCAATCACAGCACCCGAACTAACGGAATTAAAGCTTAAAAAAATAGACCTCATAAATCTTGATAAAACCAAAGGATACCTAATTATTGTTTTGGAATACGGATGGATGATAAGCGAAATTATTAATACGGATGAAGACGGATTTTTATATCTAAAGAAGATTATCTCTAATCTGAACAAAAGATATAAAAATTTTCCCATCAAGGATATAAAAGACAGCATAATCAGTGATATAAAAGCCAAAAGAGCAAGATGCGAGCAGCTCTACAATTCGATAATAGATCTATACGAAAAACTATATGATAAAAAGAGAAGAGTTGCTATTAGCGGAATTGACAATCTTCTCGGAATGAAGAAACTCAACGCAAATATCGGTTTTTTAAAATCACTCGTATCGCTGCTTGAAAAAAAAGAGATAATTGCGAATATATTAAACAAGGCAATGGATAGTTCAGGATCAAAGGTATTCATAGGAAAAGATAATCCTCTTCATCTGTCGGATGAAACATCACTAATAGCATCTGATTATAACATAAAAAATAACAGAGGATTTATCGGCATGATCGGTCCGTTCAGGATGAACTACAAGAGGAACCTGCTTTTGGTCGATCAGGCAGCTATACAACTCAAATGGTTTATAAAAAGATACGAGGAGGAGGAACATAAATAAATGCCGAACGAAAAGGGTGATAACAAGAGTAAAACAGAGGAGTACAACAAATTGCTGGATAAATTTAATGCGCTCAATGACAAATATATAAGACTCTATGCCGATTTCGAGAATTATAAAAAAAACGCATCGAAAGACAAACTGAGTATTGCGGAAAATAGTATCAGAGAAAATATAAAGGACTTTCTGCCTATTGCCGACGAGCTTGAGAATACGCTTAAAATGTCGGATAAATTTGCCGACAAACTTGACGAAAACATGCTGGCATTTATTGAGGGCGTTAAGTTGATATTAAAAAAAATCGATTCCATACTGCAGAATAAAGGCATAGAGGTAATTGATACTGAAAACAAACAGTTTGACCCGAATATTCATGAAGCTATGATGATAGACAAACAGAGTAAGCTGCCTAAAAACAAAATTATAGCTCAGCTTGAAAGAGGTTACATAACAAAAGGGTTGTGTTTAAGACCCGCAAAGGTTATTGTAAGCGGCAGAGAAAAAGAAGATGAAGAAAATAATAGTAGATTAATAAACGCCAAAATGGAGGAAGAAGATGAGTAAGGTATTAGGAATCGACTTAGGAACAACAAACTCATGCATGGCAATAATGCAGTCCGGAGAACCAAAAGTAATAACCAACAGCGAAGGAACCCGCACAACGCCATCAATAGTGGCCTTTACCGATAAAGGAGAACGTCTTGTGGGGCAATCTGCAAAAAGACAAGCTATCACAAATCCTTCAAAAACCATATTTTCGATCAAAAGACTCATAGGCAGACATTACGATTCAGAAGAGGTAAAAGACGCAAAAAAAAGACTTCCTTACAAATTGATTCAGGGACCGGGTAACGACTGCAGAATAAAGATAGACGGAAAATCGCTCTCAACACAGGAAATATCTGCAGCTATTCTTCAAAAACTCAAAGCAGATGCAGAAAGCCAGCTGGGAGAAAAAATTAAGGATGCGGTAATAACGGTTCCTGCATACTTTAATGACAGCCAGAGAAAGGCCACCAAAGATTCAGGCGCTATTGCCGGTTTAAATGTTCTCAGAATAATTAACGAACCAACTGCGGCCGCACTCGCCTTTGGATTGGATAAAAATAAAAAAGGTAATATCGCAGTGTATGATCTTGGCGGAGGAACCTTTGATATATCGATTCTTGAAATTGCAGACGGGGTATTTGAAGTCAAATCAACCAACGGCGACACATATTTAGGCGGAGACGATTTTGACCGCAAAATATTAGATTGGACGTTAGATACATTCAAAAAAGAAAACGGCATCGATCTGAGAACCGATTCAATAGCCCTGCAGCGTCTTAAGGATGCAGCAGAGAAGGCAAAAATTGAGCTTTCTTCAAGCCTTGAGACCGAAATAAATCTTCCTTTCATAACAGCAGACGCCACCGGTCCGAAACATCTTAATTTGAAACTCACCAGAGCTCACCTTGAACAGCTGGTTTTGCCGCTGATTGAAAGCACGATAAAGCCATGCAAAAAGGCATTAGAAGATGCAAATCTCAAGCCGTCCGATATAAATTATGTTATACTTGTAGGAGGAATGACGAGAACTCCTCTGGTTCAGCAAAAGGTGAAAGAGTTTTTCGGCAAAGAACCGCGGCAGGATATAAATCCGGATGAAGCGGTCGCCATAGGAGCAGCAATTCAGGGCGGAGTTTTAAAAGGCGATGTCAAAGATGTTCTCCTTCTCGACGTAACACCTTTATCACTTGGAATTGAAACTCTCGGCGGGGTGATGACAAAGATAATTGAGAAAAATACCACTATTCCTACCAGAAAAAGTCAGATATTTACAACCGCTGAGGATAGCCAATCGGCAGTCACCATCCACGTTCTTCAAGGTGAACGACCTATGGCTCAGGACAACAAAACTTTGGGGCGGTTTGAGCTTGTAGGTATTCCTGCCGCACCAAGAGGCGTGCCTCAAATAGAGGTCACCTTTGACATTGACGCAAACGGTATATTAAATGTGAGCGCTAAAGATAAAGCGACCGGCAAAGAACAAGCTATCAAAATTACGGCATCATCCGGTCTAAGCGATGAAGAGATCAAGAAGATGCAGGCAGAAGCCGAAGCGCATGCAGATGAAGACAAAAAGAAGAAAGAACTTATCGATACCAGGAACAAAGCAGATAACCTCATATATGCAACGGAAAAATCGCTTAATGAGCTTGGCGATAAAGTTTCACAAGACGATAAGAGCAATATTAACAGTGTGTTGGAAAACCTAAAAAAGGTTAAAGATGAGAACGACAAAGAAGCGATAGAATCGGCCATAAAAAATGTTGTTAGCGCATCCGGCAAGATTGCGGAGCAGGCATACAAAGCCGGCAGCGATAAATCTGCCGAATCAGGCTCAGAAAGCGCAGGGCATAACGATGAGACAAACGAGGAAGAGGTCATAGATGCCGAAGTTGAAGAAGAGGATAAATAGGTCTGTGTAGATGGATTATTATCAAATACTTGGAGTAGAAAGATCTGCATCAACAGATCAGATAAAAGTTGTATATAGAAGGCTTGCAATGAAATATCACCCGGACAAAAATCCGGGTGATAAGCAGGCGGAAGAACGATTCAAACAGATAAGCGAGGCATATGCGGTTTTATCCGATCCAAAAAAGAGAGCTCAGTTTGATCAGTTTGGATCAGTAGACAGATCCAATATCAATTTAAACGACATATTTAAAAACTTTGGTTTCGGCGGCTTAGGCGATCTATTTGGTGATTTTTTTGGGACTTCTACGGAAACATCAAGCGCTGCGGCAGGAGATGATATTGAGCAGATACTGAAGATCAGTTTCAGAGAAGCAGTATTGGGAGCAAACAAAACTATAAAGATAAACTATGAAAAAAACTGTCATTTATGCGGCGGAGTCGGTGGAGACACTGTTACCTGCACCAGATGCGCAGGACGAGGCAGCACCCAAATATCGCACGGATTCATCTCTCTTTCCACCACATGCTCAAAATGCGGCGGCACCGGACGAATAATATCCAAAAGATGTTCAGTCTGCAAAGGCAGCGGAACCGTCAAAGAACCAAAAAAGATAACTATTAAAATTCCTGCGGGTATCGACAACGGACACTACTATAGATTGAACGGCTACGGCCATGCCGGCAGCAACGGCGGACCCAACGGAGACCTCTATCTTAAATTCAGTGTCACCAACGATACAAAATTCACCAGAGACGGAAACAGCATAATACTGCATCAGCCTATATCACTTGTCAGCGCCGTGTTAGGTGATACGATCAATGTGGAAACCGTATATGGCTATGAACAGATCAAAATACCGGCCGGCACAGACTCAGGAGAAGAATTTATCTTGAGAGGCAAAGGGATAAGAGGAGGAAACCAGATTGTCAGAATATTCGTTGAAACTCCAAAAAATCTGACCTTCGAGGCTAAAAAACGGTTTAAAGAATTTGCGGAACTTTATGATAATGCCAAAAACGACAAAGATATTATCGAAAAAATAAAGACTTTTTTTAAAGGAACACTTAATGCATAGAAGCTATTTTAGAATGTCCTGCCTATGATGCAAAGAAGGTAAAAATGAACGAGATAAAAGAGAGAATCGAAGAGATATTAAAGAACTATAAGGTAGTCGCCATTGTAGGCTTATCACCGAAAAAAGAACGTCCGAGCCGGCAAGTTGCTCAATATCTGCAAAAGCATGGGTACAAAATTGTCCCTGTAAGACCCGGAATGAATGAGATATTAGGTGAGAAATGCTACGGCAGTCTATCGGAAATTCCGTTTCCGATAGACGTTGTTGATATATTCCGAAAATCTGAAGCAGTACTGCCTATTATAGATGAAGCAATCAAGATAGGTGCAAAATCCGTATGGCTTCAATTGGGAATCAAAAATCCTGAAGCTGAAAAAAAAGCTGAGTCTGCCGGACTTCTCGTCGTATCAAACAGATGCATGAAAATAGAGCATTCCAAAAGATACTGAATTCTTATCCTTCAGTAAAATTGCTGCGCAATAAAGCGCGAAGAAACTATAAAAACAGCCTCGCCGCATTTTCATAACAGATAAGCGATTTTGCCTCAGAGGAGATATCCAGCCGATAGATTGCCTCTGCATTTGCTCTTATGCCCGGCACACCGGGGAAATCGGTTCCAAAAAGAAATTTTTCCGGAAATCGTCCCATTGATGGAAATAGTTTGGGAAGATTTTTTGGAGGCAGACCGCAAACATCGATATAAACATTCTTATGTCTTCTCACCATAAATTCAGCCTGCTGATGCCAAAAACTTCTTCCCCCATGAGAGAGTATAATTGTTAAATCGGGAAAATCGGCTGCAACATCATCATATGTATAAGGATCGGCGTATCTCATTCTCGAACCGGTAAATATAGAGGTGCCGGCGTGCAGCATAACCGGAATATTCAGATTGCTGCATCTGTCATAAACAGGATACAGCGCACTGTCATTTACATAATGCTCGCAATGAACAGGGTGAAGTTTTATGCCTTTTATTCCCAGCGCAAGCTGGCGTTCAAACTCTTTGACAGGGTTGTGGAGATGCGGATTCAATGCTCCGAACGGTATAAATTCATCATACTTTTCAGATACTTTCAAAATCCGTTCAACCGGATGCAGACAGGCGATTTTCGGTGCATATTCAGGCAAAATTATCGCATGACTAATCTCCTCTTCAACCATAATATTGTGAAGCTCGCTGTCAATTTGATTGCCGGCATCATCATAAAGTCTTTTTTCATACCGTTTTCCAAGCGACATAAGATAGCTGAATGCCTCTTCTTTCCAGGCAAATTTATCACCTACATGAACGTGAACATCAAATATTTTCATTGATTACACCTACAATTTATTTTAATGGACAATGACCCATCCTCCGTTTTTTACTTCAACCATCACAAGTGCACTGTCTTTTGTTAAACCGTTATGATCGTTTGGCGAAAAGTTAAATATCCCATGCATTCCGATATAATCCTTTTTATGCTCAATATAATTTCTTATCTTTGCCTTGTTCGGACCGACGGTTTTGAGCGCATCAATCAGCAATCCTAACGCATCTTTTGCATGTCCTGCGAAAGACGGAGGCCATATACCGTAAAGTTTTTTATAACTTTTCGCAAAAGCCATTATAGGTTTCTTTTGAGGATCATTTGCGGGTAATAACCATCCGACATTAATCTTGCCGAGCGGCAAATATACACCTTCTGCAGCACTTCCGGAAAGTTTTATGTCTCTTATGCTTCCAAACGCATGGCTCTGAAACAAAAACATCTTCTTCGAAAGGCCGAGCTGTTTCCACTGTCTTGTTACAATGACCTGGGTTGGACCTGCAGACCAGTTAACTAGCGCTTGCGCATTAGTGCTTTTGATTTTCGTAAGCTGAACACTCATATCAGTGTCTTTTGGACCATATTTTTCATCGGCAACTATTTTTATGCCATATTCAGGTGCATATTTTATAAGCTGTCTTCTTCCGTCGAATCCGAACGCGGCATTTATTGTTATGATAGCGACTCTTTTAATCCCTTTTTCACGCATAAAAGCATATATTTTTTCGACAACTATCGAAGCGGACTGAGGAGTTTTAAAAACCCATCTTCTTTGCTTACCTGTTTTTAGATTCAACACAATTCTTTCACTTGATCCCATTGCAATAAGCGGAATCTTGTAGCGCTTTGCAAGATCGACGACCGCCAAAGAAGTGGATGATTCGGAAGGCCCGATGATCGCGGTTACATGATCTTTTTTTATAAGACGCTCAATATTTAGCCTTGCTTTGGTTGTATCGCTCTCATCGTTATACACAATCACTTTCAGCAGATGACCGTTAATCCCGCCTTTCTTGTTAATTTGATCAATCACAAGAGGAACTGTTTTAGCTTCAGGATCGCCTAAGAATGAAAAACGCCCCGTAATTGAAAGATCCGCACCCAGGACATAAGGTTTACTTTTACTGTACCCGTTTATAGCAAATACAGATGATAGAAACAACGATATCGCCATTATCAATAAACTCGTTTTAAAAATCCGTAACATAATTACCTCCGTAAATTCTCCATTTCTCTCAGTTTAAATCTTTGTATTTTACCAGTGGATGTTTTTGGAAGATTATCCACAAATTTTATCCATCTGGGGTATTTGTAATGGGCGATTGTACTTTTGCAGAACTCTTTGATCTCGTTTGTAAGCTTCTCAGAACCGTGGATCCCGTTTTTCAGAACCACAAAAGCCATCGGCTTAACCATATTCTGCTTATCCTTCTTTCCTATAACCGCAGCTTCAAGAACAGATACGAATGACATAAGGCAGTTTTCAACTTCAGCAGGTGATACCCAGATAGCTCCAACTTTCAGCATATCATCGTTTCTCCCTGCATAATGAAAGTAGCCGTCGTTATCTTTATAGTATTCGTCTCCCGAATTGAACCATCGACCAACCATTGATTCTCTCGTCTTTTCTTCCTTATTCCAGTAACGCGCAGCCCTGCTTCCGCCTTTAACCATCAATGTCCCCACTTCGCCATCGGGCAGCAAATTACCGTTTTCATCCACAATCTTTACCTCGTATCCATCAACCGGTTTTCCGCTGGTTCCCGGTTTAATCTTCCCAAAACGGTTTGATATATAGGTCTGGAGCATCTCTGTTGATCCAATACCATCGTTTATCTCAACATTAAAGCGGCTAAGCCACTGATCGTATATTGAAGCAGGCAAAGATTCACCTGCCGAGACGCACTTTTTGACTTTTCCTAATGATCCTCCGGTTTGAAGCATTCTGCCGTAAAGCGTTGGAACGGCAAAAAATATAGTAACAGAATATCGATTTATAATTTCATATAATACCTCAGCAAGCGGTTGATCAGGATAAAGAACAACTGTTGCCCCTGAAGTTAAAGGATAGTAAAGGCTATTTCCGAGACCGTATGCAAAAAACAGCTTTGATGAGCAAAAGGTGATGTCATCTTCTTTGATATTGAGTATTGTTGTCCCGTAGGTTTCAACCGAGTATGGTATATCCCTGTGAAGGTGTATCACTCCTTTAGGATCACCTGTTGAACCTGAAGTATACAGCCAAAAAGCTGAATCGTCCCTATCGGTAGATGCAGATTCCAGAATTTCAGGTTTTCTATATATCCATGATTTAAAATTCTCATAACCCGGTTCTTCTCCCACCACAATCACTTTTTTCAGGAACGAAAGTCCGTGCTTTATCTCTTCATAAAAATGAACAAGCGATCGATCAATAATAAGGAGTTTTGCTCTCGAATCATTAAAAAGATATCTAAAATCATCGGCATGAAGCCAGCTATTGAGCATAACCGGAACGGCGCCAATCTTTATAGCGCCAAGAAAGGCGATCGGCAGATCAGGCGTATCTTTCATAAGAAGAAGTACTCTGTTTTCCATTTCAATCCCATAATCTTTGAATGCCCATCCTGCTTGACTAACTTTCCGTTTCAGTTCCCCATAAGTAATCCGTTGGTCTCCGCAAATATAAGCCGTTTTCGAGGCAAGCTCATCCGCTCTTTGCAAAATATAGTCTGAGACATTAAACTTCTTTGGTACTTCTACCACTTGTTCTCTTTCCCTCTTAAGTATTGAGCAGATGCGGATTCAATGCTCCGAACGGTATAAATTCATCATACTTTTCAGATACTTTCAAAATCCGTTCAACCGGATGCAGACAAGCAATTTTCGGTGCATATTCAGGCAAAATTATCGCATGACTAATCTCCTCTTCAACCATAATATTGTGAAGC
>CAJVZA010000002.1 GCA_913009315.1 uncultured Hippea sp. | reverse complement strand
TAACAGGTTTCTGATTATCCTGCCTCAGTTTTCTTGTTACATTATCTATTGCAGCTATATGATCTGCATCGAATGCATGCCTTAAACCGAAGAAATATGCCAATGCACCCAAGCCTAAAAGTGAAGGGTCAAATTTGGTAATTGCAAAAAACAATATCCATGTGATTAGATTGAATAATACAAGAAAACTTATCATGATTGATGTTTTTTTCTTTAGGCTGAACACTTTAAATCATTTCCCCCCTAAATAATTACGTAAGATTTAGTTAGGTTACAATACTTTAAATAAAATATAATTATTATATAAGAGATGTCAATAGAGCAATAAATAATATTGAAATGTATATTTTGAGGCTTGAATTGTCTGTTTTGAAAGATAAGCGGTAATATATTGGCTCTTAGTGGAAATTAAACTGAAAAAATCTTTTTTAGTTTGTAATACTGGCGTCTGCTAACCGGCAGCAAATCATGGTTAAAAATAAGCTCCGCTGCAAAGGTATTGTCTTTGACCCTTTTTATACTTTTTATATATTTTAGTGCGACAATACAGCATCTGTGAATTCTTAAAAAACCGTCTAAACTAAGCCTGTTTTCCAATTTATTCAACGTCAGATTAACTCTATATAAGTTATTTTCCGTATCTTTTATTAGACTGCATCCTCTATCCGAACGGATATAAACAATCTTATTTATGTCTACAAGTTCAATTCTATTCTTTTTGCCTATTACCGGAATCTTTTCCATTTGTTGTGTTACATGGTTAATTGTAACTGATGAAATGTCAAAAAAGGATAGAATAAATCCGCTAAATTCATTTCTTTTATCTATTGCTTTGTCAATCTTTACAAGATACATAATGGTCTTATCTTTTTCATTGATCAATTTAATAAATGGTAAATCGCTATCGCTATAATGGCATTTATTTGATTTTTTATAAATTTGATTGATTTTAGTTTTTGCGTATTTGCTATGAATCATTCTAATGTCTTTGCCATAAAACAATCCGGGCTTATCATGAAACAGTCTTTTTATGGCATGACGATTTGCATAGATAAGATTCATTTCCTTATCTACAAAAACAAACGCAATGTCTAATTTTTTTAGGAATTTTTCTAAATTCTTTTCTTTCATTATATTTACTTGCTGTATCTTATGAAAAAGAATAATATCAGCTTTTGCCTGCAGCGTGACTTTTCAACATGCTTTATTGTAAACTATATTAACTAATATATGATTGTTATGCTGCTTGTCAAGACAGTTGCTGCATTCTGTATGCGCAGAGCTGCAATGCCAGCTTCTTTATATTACTCTTCTCAATTGGCAGATTCTTATCTGCCGGTAAAAAGGAGAGAGGAGTAGAAGTGGGGATATATTCATGAGTGAAAAAAGGTTAACAGATTGTCGGTTATTAAAGAAGTGCATGCAGGACAGATTAAGATTAAAGATGTAGCAAGACTGCTTAATATTACAGATAGGCAGATAAGAAGAATATTGAGAAGATATAGAAATATAGTTCTCACAAAAAGGCCACCACTGTCATCGTATATTAGACATATCAGGTAATCCGGCTTTGACAATCCAAAATCAAACTGTTATTTGATATGAAGTAGCAAAAGATGAATAAGAACATTTCTGTCATTGGTTTCAGAAAACCGGTCGCAATGCTGTTCCCATCTTCTGCTCTCCAAAGGTTGAATGGAACATTAGGCTTAAAAGCCTGCATTTCCACGATGATAACCTGCAGAGAGTTTACTGCAAAATCTATGAGAAGCAAAGAAATGAACAGTTTATGTCCGGTTTTCGGTATCAATGTTTCAAAGGAAAGCTGCAAAACCGCTTGACTTTAATATGGAACACTGCAATGAGACTGCTTCGGCCTTGCAGTGACAGAAAGAAAAAGTCATTGCGAGCGAAGCGAAGCAATCTCAGCTTCTTTAGTGTATCACAGGTATCCTGCCTGTGTTCTCTTTTCTTCTGTTCCGCATTTGAGAAAAGATGTTAAGAAAATCTTCTGATGAAGCGTATAGAAAATTAAGAGTAACTCTGAGGGCAGTATGCTTCCCTTCGGGCTTTATATTCTTTGAAGATTCTTTCTTACTTTTTGATTGATTAAAAAGTAAGCAAAAAATCACCGCTGTGTGAAATATGCTAAAAACAGGCATATTATACTAAAAAAATAAAACTCGCATTTTACCTGATTGCAGAGTTGTTCAATAAATATAGATTATGTTTGAAACTATGGTTTCTTCCAATTTTCTGCTCAAACATTATTTTTTATTCACGCATAATATACCGGTTTTATTAACGCAGATTTCCCAACGCGGACTAAAACAAAGAGAAGAACGTCATTGCGAGCGCAGCGAAGCAATCTCAGCTTCTTTAGTGTATCACAGGTATCATATCTGTGCCGGTTGATTATATGCGATGTACGAAAAAATAAGAAACGGTAATATGGAAAATACCAACTGAATGCAATTCGGCTAATTCAAAAAAAATATCACAGAAACAAATGAAACCGCTATTTCAAAATTACGATTAAGACACAGTTTCGTGACTCATCTGCTTGAATAAAGGACAGATTACAGGTATATTCAGAAAATATGAGTACACCTTTAAAAAGAAAAATAAACGGAACTGCTTCAACTGAACTGCCTCATGATGAGTTTTTTAATAAATTAATAGCAGAAGAATATGCCAGAGTTATAGAAAAAGGACATACCTATCTGGACTTCACCGGCGGCAATTTATATGCTAAATCTCAATTGGCTAAGCATTATAAGTTGTTGAATGAAAATGTATTTGGAAATCCTCACTCTACGAACCCTACATCACAATTATCTACCAAATTAGTTGAAGATTCCCGAAAGAAAGTGCTTGACTTTTTTAATGCTGATGACTACTTCTGCGTTTTTACTCAAAATGCCTCAGGCGCTTTAAAAATTATCGGAGAGTGTTACCCGTTTAATGAAAAAGGCGCTATGCTGCTGCTGACTGATAATCATAATTCAGTAAACGGAATAAGGGAATATTGCGCCGGCAAAAACGGCTACTTCGAATACTGCCCGATTCAATATGAAGATCTTCGTATCGATATCGACAAATTAAATTCTCTTTTAAAAAACAGATCGGAATATGCCAACAAATTATTTGCTTTTCCTGCTCAATCCAATGTGTCGGGAGTTAAGCATGACTTAAACTGGATACAAAAGGCGCAGAAATTGGGGTGGGATGTGCTTCTGGATGCAGCAGCATTTGTTCCAACCTCAAAACTTGATCTATCGATTATCAAACCGGATTTTGTTTCTATCTCATTTTATAAAATATTCGGATATCCGACGGGGGTCGGCTGTCTTTTGATCAAAAAATCAAAATTCAACAAACTTGTCAAACCCTGGTTTGCAGGAGGAACAGTTACGTTGGCTTCCGTTCAAACGAGACATCATTATTTGGCAAACAATCATGAAAGATTCGAAGACGGCACCATCAATTATTTAGATATCCCAGCTGTCACAATAGGGCTGGATTATATTGAATCGATCGGTATTGAAAAGATAAACGAGCGTATAACCGGATTGATTAATTATCTGATTTCCAGGATAAAGGAAATCAAGCATACTTCGAAAGTAAATGTGGTAAAAATTTTCGGTCCCGAAGATAGAAAAAATACCGGCGGAACGGTAATTGTAAATTTCTTTGATAAAAACGGCAGCCTCTATCCTTTCGAGCAGATTGAACAAAAAGCAAATGCCGAATTGATCTCAATTCGATCAGGTTGTTTCTGCAACCCCGGAATCGATGAAATAAATAATTGTTTGACAACAGAAGAATTATCCAATTATTTCACCAGCAGAGATAACGGCGATTATCATGATATGATTAGCTTTCTAAATAAAATGAGAGGAGCAACCAGAATCTCAGTAGGAATAGCAACCGGAAGAAAAGATATAGAAACCTTTATTTCATTTGTCAGAAATCTGAAAGATAAAGCTATATAGGACAGCTCTACTAATTCTAAGTTTAGATTTGAGAGTCCGAATTAATCTCGTCAAGGCGTAAATTACAGGTAATGTCAGGGTTATTGCCAAAATTTGACCAACAATATGCTCACAGTAGTGAATAATATGAGTAATAACTGGAGCCGGCGGCTGGAATCGGACCAGTGACCTGCTGATTACAAATCAGCTGCTCTACCAACTGAGCTACGCCGGCATCCTGGCAATTATCACAAAAAAAGATTGCATGTCAATAGGATTTTTCAAGAATTAACTTGTCGTTCTCTCTTTTATGCAATCCTAAAATTTTGCAAAGGTTCTCCAGCGTTTTAAGCTCATTATCATCAATAACTTCCATTTCATTAACAATCAAAAACAGATAATCCGGAAAAATCTCCGATATGGTCTCTTTGCCTTTTTTTGTTAAAGAAACAGTTATAAAGCGTCTGTCAGATCTGGAGCGTACCCGTTTTACAAGCCCGCTTTTTTCAAGGTTATCAACCACAAGTGTTATGTTTCCGCTGCTCTTTAAAACCTTTGCTCCAAGTGTGCGCTGATTCATGGGACCTAAATGATAAAGTGTCTCCAATATGCTGAATTGTGTCATTGTCAGACTGGTAGGTTTAAGACCCTTTGCCAATCTTCCGGTAATAGAATTCGCCGCCCTCATAAGCTTTATATAAGCATTAAGGACATTGATTTCATGCCTGCTTCCTCTGTAATGAGTTCCCATCTTTTCTCCAAACATAATTTAGTGCAACGATTAAATATTACGCATAAGTATCCTTCTTTTACGATATTAACATTGCTTTGTCGGTCGCATAGATAGCATAGATAGCATAGATAATATAATCATGAGGTAGCTAATAGTTTAATATAGAATAGCTTAAATAAAAGTTATGTCAAGCTGCATGGCCTTTTTCATTAATAGAATATTCTATTAATGAAATGGTCTCATTATTTAATAACCGTTCCAAGCCTAAAGATCGGTAGATACATTGCAATTACAATAAATCCTATTATAACACCTAAAATAACAATGATAATCGGTTCTATAAGTGTAGAAAGATTGTTTACAGTATCATCCACCTCTGCCTCATAGTAATCGGCTGTTTTTTCCAACATCTCATCTAATTTACCGGTTTTCTCACCAACGGAAACCATATGGCTTACCATAGGTGGAAAAAGTTCCGATTTTCGCAGCGGCTCCGCCACGGAAGATCCGTTAGCTACATCATCTTTTATCGACAATAGATTTTCTTCTATTATAATATTGCCTGCGGTTTTGGCTATTATATCAAAGCCCTCAAGTATGGCTACACCGCTTTTCATCAAAGATCCGAGCGTTCTGGTAAATCTCGCTATGGATGCCTTTTTAATCAGCATTCCAAAAATCGGAATATTAAGCAGCCCTTTATCAATCGCCTTTCGCAACTTATAACTCTTTTTATATAAATATTTGAATAAAAAAAAGATTGCCGCAGCTATTCCGATTATATAAAGAAAATACGATCTCAAAGCTTCGCTTATATTAACAACAATTCGCGTTGGAAGCGGAAGCAGCATCCCTGCGCTTTGATATAACGATGCAAACGACGGAATAACGACGATTAATATTAATGCTACAACTCCGGCAGCAACCGCACTAACCATTGTTGGATATATCATAGCACCTCTTATTTTTCGTTTCAATGCTATCATTTTCTCAAGATATGCCGAGAGTCGTTTGGTAACCTCATCCAGTGTTCCGCTTTTTTCACCGGAATCAACCAAGTTTACATAAAGTTCAGAGAAAACTCCTTTATGCCCTGAAAGAGCAAATGTTAGAGTAGATCCTCCTTCTACCTTTGAATACACGTCTTTTATAATCTTCTTAAATTCAGGGTTCCTTTCCTGGTCGGCAAGTATGTCCAGACTATCTAAAATCGGCAGACCTGAACCTATCATAACGGAAAATCCTTTTGTAAAAATTGCTACATCTTTTTCTTTGATCTTTTTTTTAAAAAGTCTTAGATTGATTTCAATGCCTTTTGCTTTTATACTTTTGACAAAAATCCCGTCTCCGGTAAGTCTTTCTATGGCATTCTGCTTGTTTTCTGCTGCAATTTCTCCGGACTTTTTATTACCTGCTCTATTTCTTCCTTCCCATATATAAACAGTCATATTGTCCCCCCGCTTTTTAGTTTATAATTTACTGCACAGTTCATCTTTTTCTTTTGATCATATTTTCAAGCTCCTCTCTTTTTGTAGAAGCCTCAAAAATATGCTCATAATCAACTTTTCTTTTGATATACAGATTGTACAGAGATTGGTTCATTGTTATCATATTATATTTCGTCTGACCAACCTGCATTGAGGCATATATCTGATGAACTTTGTCTTCTCTTATAAGATTTCTTATGGCATTATTTATTATAAGTATCTCCATAGCAAGCACTCTTTTTGTCTGGTCGAGGGTTTTTAGCAGGGTTTGACTCACAACGCCCTCAAGTGTCAGAGAAAGCTCACTCCTTACCTGAGATTGTTCATTTGCAGGAAATGTATCAATAATTCTGTTGATCGTTTGGGCTGCAGAATTGGTATGCAGAGTTGCAAAAACAAGATGTCCTGTTTCAGCCGCTCTAAGTGCCATTGTAATCGTTTCCAAATCTCTCATCTCTCCAATTAAAATGATATCGGGATCCTGCCTTAATGCATGCTTTAATGCTTGCGCAAATGAAAAGGTATCACTTCCTACTTCTCTCTGATTGACAACGCATCTGTCATGAGAATAAATAAATTCTATAGGATCTTCTATGGTAATAATGTGGGCATCCTTGGTGTGATTGATCCTATCTATTAATGCGGCAAGCGTGGTACTTTTGCCTGAACCGGTTGGTCCGGTAATAAGCACAAGCCCTTTTGGAAGGTTTGCGAAATTTTGAACCACCTGCGGTATTCCAAGCTTTTCGAATGGAGGAATTTCCGTAGGTATGGTTCTAAACGCTCCGGCTATCGAACCGCGCTGATACGAAATATTACCTCTGAAACGGGCAAGACCCGATATGCCGAAGGAAAAATCAAGTTCGAATTCAGACTCAAACTGATGCCTTTGCGCATCTGTCATAACTGAATAGCAAAGGTGCATAGTATCAGGTGGCATAAGTTTCTCATAGCCCTCAATTCGTGACAGGCTGCCTATTTTACGTACCATAGGCGGTAGACCTGCCACTATATGAATGTCAGATCCGCCATCTAAAACAGCTTTGCTCAAAATGGTTTGCAGTGATAGATGGCTTGCAGCACTTTTTTTCCCCGTCATTGATTGCTCCTTTTATGCATAACAGTTACTCTAAGAATCTCAGAAATTGTGGTTATCCCCTTTTTAACCTTTCGTAGTCCGTTTTCTCTTAAACTTATCAAAGATTCGTCTTTCGCAATTTCTCTAAGTCTGGATATCGAACGATTTTGCAGTATTGCTTCTTTAATATTCTCTGTTATCTCAAGCAGTTCATAAATGGCTATCCTGTCTCGATATCCGCTATTTCTGCAATACTTGCAGCCGGCGCCTTCATAGATATTAACGGACGCCGCCTCCTGTTCGTCAAACCCGATATTTAACAGTTCTGCCTGAGAAACTTCAACCTTATGCTTGCATTTCGGACAAATTTTTCTTATCAATCTCTGAGATATTATACAGTTGAGCGAACTTGCAATTAAATACGGTTCTATTCCCATATCAATCAATCTTGTTATTGTAGACGGCGCATCATTTGTATGAATAGTTGAGAGAACCAGGTGTCCCGTAAGCGCCGCTCTTGCAGCAATATCAGCAGTTTCGGTGTCTCTTATTTCACCTACCATTATGATATCCGGATCCTGCCTTAAAAAGCTCCTAAGGGCAGCTGAAAATGTAAGTCCTATTGCCTCTTTCACATAAACCTGGTTAATACCCTCAAGATCGTACTCAACCGGATCTTCAGCAGTCATAATATTTACGTCCTGCTTATTAAGCGTTGACAATGCGGCATAAAGCGTAGTTGATTTTCCTGATCCCGTAGGCCCGGCGGCAAGAATAATGCCATAAGGCGAAACCAGGGCATTTTTTAACTTTTTCAGATCATTCTCTTCCAGACCCAGGTCTCTTAAATCGGTCCTAAGATTATCTTTATCGAGCAGCCGCATAACTACTTTTTCACCATATACCGTAGGTATTGTGGAGATCCTGATATCAATAGATTTGCGACCCTTTTTTGTGTTCAAATGCACCCTTATCCGTCCATCCTGCGGCAGTCTTCGTTCCGCAATATCAAGCTTAGACATAATTTTTACACGGCTGATTATGGCGGGAGCAAGTTTTTTAGGAGGACTAACAATAGTTTCAAGAATGCCGTCTATTCTGTATCTTATTCTAAAACTTGTTTCATAAGGCTCAAAATGAATATCCGAACATCTCTCGGAAATCGCACCATATATCACCTTATTGACAAGCTGTATAATCGGCTTTTCTTCGGAGCTTCTTTTTGCCGCATCAATATCGAATCCGCTGTCGGTCTCCTCTGCCAGATCCAGTTCCCCGCCCTCATTGAACGAAAATTCACTTATGTTGTCCGAAGTAAGTTTTGCAATATCGGTACCGGATTTGGAATAAAAAATATCTATCAGATTAAGAATTTCAGACTGTTTAGCGAGAACAGGCGCAACCTTTAATCCGGTAGCAAATCGTATTTCATCAATTGCCAGAAGGTTTGTAGGATCAGTCATGGCAACGGTTATTTCGTATACTCCTCTTTTTACAGGTATCAATTGATATTTCTTTGCCAGACTTTCAGGAACAAGGTCAACAGCTTCCTTATCAATTTCATCTTCGATCAACTTTTGATATTGGACGCCTATTTTTTTGGACAGGTAGTGCATTAATTCATCTTCTGTTATATATCCCTGCTCAACAACAATCTGACCAAGCATCTTGCCTGTCTTTTTCTGTATTTCCAGCGCCTTTTTTATTTGATCCCGCGTTAGCTTACCCGACCAGAGAAGTATCTCTCCTAAGAGCATCTAATAATCACCAAAACGTTGCCAGATGGCAAAGCTGATTTCAGCTTGTCTGTTAAGCATCTGTTTTCCATCTATTGCATTATTGCCGCATTTTTTGAATAATGCAACAATTGGAGTATTATTTTTTGAATATACCAGATCAAAAAGTGCGCTTTTTCCAAAATTTATAGGCAGGAGTTCTCCATTTAGTCCGATTGGTGTTGCATTAATAATAAGATCGACATTAAGCTCATCGTCCCAGCTCTTTACATAAAATTGCGCAGCCACTCTGCCTGAAAATTGTTCGATCAATGTTTTTGCGCTGCTCCTGTTTCTGCTTATTATTGTTATAGATTTAGCCAGATTTCCAATCGCCGCTATAACAGCTCTTGCCGCACCGCCTGTCCCAAGAATCGCTGCATCGCCGTTCTTGATATCAAATCCGAGGTCATATTTCAGTGCTTCTTTAAAGCCGTCAATATCGCTGTTTGCACCGCAAAGTCTGCCCGCGTTCTTATATATTGTATTTACTGCTCCGCAGAACCGGGCATCTTCAGAAATTTCATCCAGTAAAGGTATTATTGCTTCTTTATATGGTATGGTAATATTTGCGCCCATAAAATTTTCAGTCACTTTAATTGAAGAGACAACAGTCCGGAGATCGCCTGTTTGTATCGGTATATAAACGGCATTTAAGTTATGTTTTTTAAATAATCTGTTTTGTATGGAAGGACTCATAGAATGACTGACGGGATTTCCTATAACAGCATAAATTTTTGTATTGCCGTCTATCCGGCAGTCAGCACTACTGTTCGTTTTTTATCTCCTGATATTTTTATTCTGATATAACCGTCAATTGATTTCTCCAGCTGTTTGCCCCACTCTATAATTGTTATATCATCATCTAAGTAGTTAGAAAACTCTTCCAATATCATATCTTTATTATATTGCTGCAGATTATAGCGCCAAAAATCAATGTGGTTTATCCTCAAATCCCCCTCATACTGATTAGCTATCGTATATGACGGGCTTCCTGCAAATTTGCTTGTATTTATACCCGCTCCGGAAATTATACCGCTTGCAAACGTTGTTTTTCCCGATCCCATCTCTCCTTCCAAAAAAATCACAACAGTTTTGCGTCTCGCTGCGATTTTTGCCCATCTTCCGATAATCCTGCCGATTCTAATTGTTTTTGCCGGTGCGTCTGTTTTCCATCGGTGTACTTTCATTAATCCTGCTTGATACCCTTATTGTAGTTTTAAGATTTCCTCTTGAAGCGAAATCTCCAATTACCTGAATAAATTTTGGCTTTAAGATTTTTTTAAGATCATCATATATCTGATTAGTTGCATCTTCATGAGAAATATGTCTGCTTCTATAGCGATTTAAATAAAGTTTAAAGGATTTAAGTTCAATGACATACTCATCCGGAATATACTCAACTTTTATAGTTGCAAAGTCAGGATATCCGGATCGGGGGCACAGGCATGTAAATTCAGGAAACTCCATTGTTACGACATAATCATGGTCGGTAATGTTGTTTTTCCATCTTTCCAGCTCAGCCTTTTCTACAGCCTGCTCGCCATATTTCATCTATTCGCTGCTCTTTCCCTAAGCGGTAATCCCCATAAATAGCAAAATGCCTCTCCGTAGCTGTGTTTAAAACTATCTTCGGTTCCATATGTTGCAAGATTCTTGTTATATAATGAATACGGAGACTCTTTTCCGGTCACACTTATGCTGCCCTTGTAAAATTTTACTCTTACATTACCGGTCGCATACCCCTGAAGTGAATTAAAATAACTATCCAAAGCTTTTCTTAAATCAGAGAACCACCATCCATAATAAACAAGCTCTGAATATTTAGAGCTCATAATACTGTTGAAATGAAGTGTTTCACGGTCAAAAATCAGCTCTTCAAGCGCCTTATGTGCAGCTATCAACGTTACAGCCGCAGGTGCCTCATATACCTCGCGGGACTTGATGCCTACAAGACGATTTTCTACCATATCTATTCTGCCGACTCCGTGAGATCCGGCTGTCTTGTTTAATCTCTTGATTATTTCCAGAAGACTTAGTTTTTTGCCGTTGATTGCCGCAGGCTTGCCCTCATCAAAACTTATAGTTATCTCTTCAGGACTTTCAGGAGCGTTTTGAGGGTTTATTGTCATACTCCATACATCATCGGGTGCTCTGTTCATAGGATCTTCCAGAACTCCGCACTCAACTGCAATTCCCCATATATTTCTATCGATGCTGTATGGAGATGCCTTTGTAACCGGAATCTCTATGCCGCAACTTTTGGCATATTCAATCTCTGCATCCCTTGATTTAAGTTCCCATGTTCTGAGCGGAGCCACAACCTTGATATCAGGGTCAAGTGCCGCAATCGAAACCTCAAATCGCACCTGATCGTTGCCTTTTCCGGTAGAGCCGTGGCAGATCGCATCGGCATTTTCCTCATGGGCTATTTCAACCAGTCTTTTTGCAATTAGCGGTCGCCCAAGCGCTGTTGCCATAGGGTATTTATCCTCATAGAGCGCATTGGCCTTTATAGCATTTAAAACAAAATTCTCTACAAATTCCTCTTGAAGATCCTCAACATAAGCAGCTGAGGCTCCTGTTTTCATAGCCTTTTCTTTAATATGACCCAGGGGTTCGTTTTGCCCGAGATCGGCAGTATAGCACACAACATCACAGTCATATTTATCTTTAAGCCATTTTACGATTATTGATGTATCAAGTCCTCCTGAGTACGCAACCACAATCTTTTTAATCTTTTTCATACAGTACCCCCAAATCCTCCTGCAGATTTAATTCAATTAATTTCAGCATAAGCGCTTTTTGCGTATGCAATCTATTCTCAGCCTCCTGATATATCACAGAATGCTTGCTTCTATAAACCGATTCGGAAACCTCCTGTCCTACGTGAGCCGGCAAACAGTGCATAAATAGAAAGTCAGGTTTTGCCAGCTCTGCAAGCTCCTGATTCACCTGATAGTTTTTCAGATTGATGATCTTTTCATTACTTTCTTTCTGATTCATGCTGTTCCATACATCCGTATAAAGCAGATCGGCATCTTTAGCTGCCTCCCGAGGATTATCGGTAATTTCGATATTATTTTTATTGCCGGAATATGTAATAGCTTGATGCAGAATTGCTGCATTCGGAGCAAAATCCTGAGGAGTAGCAACGGAAAGATGAAAACCGAAAATCGAAGCAGCTTCGATCCATGTATTGGCCATATTATTTCCATCTCCAAAGTATGCAATCTTCATTGAATCAAACCTCCTCCCTTTTTTCTCGACAACTGTCATCATATCAGCTAAAAGCTGGCATGGGTGAGTAAGATTTGTCAAGGCGTTTATAACCGGAATAGAGGCGTTCCCGGCAAATTGTTCGATCCTTTCATGGTCGAACGTTCTTATTGCAATCATATCAAGATATCTCGATAAAACCTTTGCAGTATCTTCAATCGTTTCACCGCGCGAGATCTGGCTGGTTTGAGGAGTTATAACAACGCAATTACCTCCCATCTGATAAAATCCCGCTTCAAACGAAACTCTCGTTCTGGTTGAAGGCTTTTCAAACAGAAGTCCCAGGGTTTTTCCGCCCATTCTGTTAGAAATAGGTTTTTTCTTAACATCAATTGCAAGATCAATTATTTCATACAGTTCGTCTTTTGACAAATCTGTGAGTCTCAAAAAATGTTTCATTGTCTCCTCTCTTTTTTTATAACCCTAACCTCAACCGGTGCACCATAAAAATCAAAATCTTTATAAAGCCGATTTCTTATATATTTTGTGTTGCGATCATTATAGCCTTTTTGAACCTTTATTACAAACAGCGGATACGTCTCATTTTTTTGATAGATATATGATGCTCCTATTTTCGGCAGATATCTGTCTGTAAACTGATCGAGTTCCTTTTTTGATATTTTTCGCTCAAGAGACTTCTCTACGCTTTTCAGTCTTTTTACTATTGTGCTGAAGTTGCGGCTTGTTTTGGCGCTTGTCAGAATTAGCGGATAATAAGACAGAAATTTGTAATAAGATCTGAACCATCTCTCGTATTTCGTTATATCGGAATCGATTTTGTCAATCTTGTTTGCCACCAGAAGCAGTCCTTTCTTGTTGTGTATCGCGTTCGACGCTATCAGAGTGTCTTCTTTTGTAATACCCTCTGTTATATCAAATATCAGCATTACTATTTTTGATGCAGCTATCATTGCCAACGCCTTAGCTTTGGCAATCTCCCAATCCGAATCCTTTTTCTTGCGGGTTAATCCCGCCGTGTCAATAAGTATAAAATTACCGTATTCTGTTTTAATCAAACTGTCAATTGTGTCAATTGTGGTTCCCGGAATATCAGATACGATATTTTGATCCTTATTTAATATTCTGTTGACAATAGAAGATTTACCGGCATTAGGCCTTCCGACAATAGCAATCTTTGATGCATCAGACTCAGCAGCAGCTTCTTCTCCGGAATTCTCGAACATAAAACTGATAATCTGTTCTATGCGTCTTTGTTTAGCAGAGATTTTATAAAAATTACCCAATCTGTAAAAACTTTTATCAATATTGCAAATTTTGTTATCAACCTTATTCAGCACAGATATAAACGGTTTTTTTGATCGCAAAATCTTTTTGTATATCTTTTCATCCTCATCATCAAACCTGCTCGTTGCATCACACATAAATATGATTTTATCGGATTGCTCTATTGCCTCATCTCTTTTAGCACCAACCTCATCCGTGAAGCGAGCTCCCAGCCCGCCGGAATCTATTAGAATTGAATATTGCCCGTTCCTGCTTATTTTGCGTTTTATCAAATCTCTGGTCAATCCTTTTGTATCACCAACCATTGCTATATTTTTTCCAACAAGCAGATTAAAAAGAGTAGATTTGCCGGAATTTGCCTTGCCGACCAAAACGATCTTTTTCATATTGCGGAAATTGCCGAAGCATTGAGTTTTGTATAATTTTTGTCATAACCTTTCATGGAAGCCACAAAGCCGATCATCGCAGCATTGTCTGTTGTAAACCGGTTGTCCGGCAGCACAAGCTCTATACCGTTTTCTCTGCAGGATTCGGAAAGCCTTATTCTTAACCTTTTGTTTGCCGATACGCCTCCGGAAACTGCGAGCAAGCTGATTTTCTGTGTCCTGCAGGCATTAACCGATCCTGTGATCAACGTGTCAACTACAGCTTCCAAAAATGATGCTGCAATATCAGGCATAGCATCTTTTATCATATTTCGATTCGCTTTGCTGAACCGTATCGCAGCACTCTTGAGACCGCTGAAACTGAAACTTCCGTCAGCCAAAGCCGTTCTCGGAAAACTAAATCTGCAGGAATCACCATATTCAGCCATCCGGTCAATCGCTTTGCCTCCCGGATATCCCAAATTCCAAAGTCTGGCAGTTTTATCAAGACATTCTCCTGCGGCATCATCACGCGTCCTTCCCAAAAGCTCTATCGTTTTGTCATCTGCAACCTTGTAGACAGATGTGTGTCCTCCGGATACGACAAGCCCTACAAATGGATATCTTACAGTTTTTCCAATAAAGGGTGAATAAAGATGACCTTCCAAATGATTAACTCCTATAAACTTTTTATCAAAACGGTACGCCAATCCTTTTGCATAAGAAAGACCCACCAAAAGAGACCCTAATAGTCCGGGGCCCATTGTGACCGCTATTTTGTCGATAGCATCGAATGAAGTCTCGGCATCCGATACCGCCTTCTTAACAGTACCTGCAATATTTGAAAAATGCACTCTTGCCGCTATTTCCGGCACAATTCCTCCATACTTGTTATGTATTGAGTCCTGAGAATTGATTATATTTGATGCAACCCCATCTTTTGTGATTACAGCAGCAGAGGTATCATCACATGATGTGTCAATGGCAAGAATATTCATTTAATTTGATTATCGATAACTGTTTTAACTTCAACTAAATCAACCATTTTGGAAAGAGCGTCTTTGGTTTGTGCAAGAGCCAATTCAGTTAAGGGTCGATCGTGACCTATAGCAATCGCTACTTTATGAAGTTTTGCATAATCGGCAGCTTTGAACAACTGTTTTTCTATATATTTAATATTTTTGATATTATCAAGAAAAATATTTCGCCTTGCAAACCTGATTCCATCCGTTTCCGCGAGCCGCCATCCTATAGTTTTTGATGTAGTTTCACTATCCAGAAAAAATAGATTGTGCTCCTTCAAAACCGAGAGAAAAGCTTCCATTTTCTTTTTGTTCTGAACGAAGGCAGAACCCATATGATTGTTGACTCCAATCGCATCCGGAAGCTTCTTGATTGCTTCCTCGGTCAGCTGTTTAATTTTATTATTGCTCATATTAATCAGCAATGCATTTTTCCCCGGATTTATTCCCGGATAGTCATCGGGCTGCATAGGCATATGGATAAGATAGTCAAGATTTGCCTTCTCCAAAATATTCACACTCTGCCTGTAACGGGTTGCATTCGGAAGTACGGCGTATGTAAGAGGCAAATCAAGCGATATGAACGATTTCAAGATTTTGTTATCATAACCTACATCATCAATAACTATAGCAAGTTTAGGCAGATTGACATGAGCATTGCCTTGTTTTGCGATTTCAGTCGGTTTTACGATTTCAGGCGGACTTATCACAACAGTCGATTTGCCCGCCTTAGTTTCGACATTTACTTTCCCTGTACGTTCAGGCCGCGTCAGGAATAAAAGTGCAGCAGCTATCAAAGCTATGGCAAAGACTACTATCAGTCCTGCCGTTATCAGCCTTTTTTTACTTTGCCTTTTTTTTTGCATCTATCCCTTTTGCAATTCTTAATCCTATCAACAGGTCCACAGCCCTCTCAAGCTGGTAGTCTGTCATCAATTTCTTTTTCTGCTTCAAAGTTTTGCTGTTATTAATCTTCTGGCTTGCCGCAAAATGATGAGGAAGATCAACTTCTCTGATACGAGTCAATGCATTATTTTTTTTCGCCAGAATAAGTTTTTCAGGAACGCTAATATCCGGTGTTATGCCTACAGCCTGAATTGATTTTCCGTTTGGAGTATAGTATTTAGCTGTTGTCAGTTTTAATGCCCCGCCGTTATCGAGAGGAATCAATGTTTGAACGGAACCTTTCCCAAAGCTTTTTTGACCCATTATAATTGCCCGTTTATTATCCTTCAGCGCTCCGGTAACAATTTCGGCCGCACTTGCCGAACCTCCGTTTATAAGCACAATCATATTTCCCGTCGGTTCGTTTCCGTCATCGTGAGCTGTAAATCTGGTTGTATCGACTTTTTTTCTCCCTCTTATGCTTACAATTGTTCCTTTTGTCAAAAATGCGTCCGAAACACTCACGGCTTGACTCAGTAATCCTCCTGGATTATTTCTTAAATCCAGTATAAGATCAATGGCTCCCTTTTTTCTGAGTGCCTTAATAGCTCTTTTTACATTTCTACCGGTATTTTCCTGAAATTGTAAAATTTTTATATATCCTATTTTATCTTTCAGCATTTTATGTTTGACACTTTTTACATGAATTATCTCTCTTGTTATTGTGACTACAATAGGTTTATGTTTTCCTTTTCTCAAAATCGAAATGGTTACCTTTGTTCCGGGTTTTCCCCTCAGAAGAGACACGGCTTTATTGAGACTCATTCCGGGAGTATTTTTCCCGTCTATTTTGATTATTTTATCGTTAGCTTTTATGCCTGCTCTCGCTGCAGGAGTACCCTCTATCGGCGAGACAACCGTTAAAATACCATCTTTCAATGTTACGGTCATTCCCAAACCTCCAAATTCTCCTGTTGTAATGGTTTGGAATTCCTTATACTCTTTGGGAGTAAAATAAGCGCTGTGAGGATCAAGCGTGCCCACCATTCCTCTGATAGCACCTGTAATTAGTTTTTGAGGATCAACCTTTTCAACATAATTCGCCTTTATTATCGACAGAACATTCGTAAACGTTCTGAGCCCTCCATAATATTGATCGGAACCGCCCGCCCTCAGCAAGGATGTTCCCGCCGTTATCACGAACGCAATCAACAAAACCGCTACAATAACCTTTCTTTTCATTTAATGCCGCCTCCTTATCCAAATACTGGGGTTAACCGCCTTGTCTTTATATCTTATACCAAAATAGATTGGTTTAACTCCAGCAGTTCCGATAATATTTTTTGTTCCTACTATTTTTCCTTTTTTAGTTTTTATCTTGTTCAGTCTGCCGTATATGGTGAAAAAATCACCCCTGTGCCGTATTATAACCGTTTTCCCGTATCCTAACACATAACCGGCATAAACTACTTTCCCTTTTGCCGAAGCCCTGATATACGAGTTTGCCTTTGCGGCAATTTCAATACCGGTATGTCTAATATAAACATTATAGTCTCTGTCTTTGTAAATTCCAAATCTTTTTTCAATTCTACCTTTAACGGGAAGAGCAAGCCTTCCTTTATATTTCAGAAACGGATTCTTCCTGCTTATTCTGATACCGGGTATCCTTCTCATTTTTTCGGTCTTTACGGGACGTCTTTTTCTGACAAGCTGTTTTAAAATTCTTTCCAGATAGTTTTTCTTTCTTATCAAAGCCTTCCTTTTTATTAGAAGTCGATTTTTATTGTACATTTCTGTCAGAGCAAGTCTTTTTCTTTTCTCAGCCAATCGGCGCTCTTTGCGCATCTCTTTTTCTATTTTTAGTTTTATTGTCTCAACGGATCTTTTGCGCCTTTTAAGACGAATAAGATAATTTTCCTTCCCCTTTTCCGCCTGTTCCAGCTTTTTTACAATGCTGCTTTTGTATAAGAAATAGAGAGCTGTGAGATTTTCAATGATGAGATCCTCCGACGATGATTTTCCGTCTATAAAATGCTCATATATTCTTTGTATGCTCTTTTTTGTTTGACTATCGGCTTTTTGCTTCAACTTTTTAATAAGGGTTTTATCGGAAGTTATCCTGCTTATCGTCGAATCAAGATTTTTCGAATCTTTTGCTCCCCTTTTTACCTTCTGTTTCGACAGCATAATTTTTCTATTTAAATATTTTAAGTCATGTTTTAGCCGGGCGATTTTCCTGCTTTTGTACTTTATCTGCTGTTCTGTTGCAGATATATCCTTTTTTATCGTCTTCAGCTGAGTCGTATTTGCAGGTAAACTTGCTGCGGCGAGAAGCAGCAGTGAAAGTATCATTTCAAGCTTCCCCACGATGCCGCAGTCAGCACTATTATATTAATGACAAAAATTCCGATAATACCGGCCGCAAACAGCTGTATATCTATACTGTTCACAGCAGATAAGACAAAAAGCAGTAAAAATGCAATAATTTGACCCAACACGCTCGCCGCTACCGCTATCTGACCAAAAAACAGCAATCCAATCAGATTAACAAATCGCTTCTGTATCCCCAAATTCCAGAGAAAAATCGAAAATTTCCGCGATTCATGTATGAATATTCTCCTGATTATATAACCGAACAAAAGATTACCTGCCACAAACAGGACTATCGCACCTAATAAAATAAGGCGAAAATCGATTAGATTTTTAAAAGCCGTCTTTATCTTCTGCCGGTTAAAACCCATTGTTGCATTATAATTTGTCAGCAGGCTTTTCAATTTAACAATACGTTCCAACGTAAAATCGCTCTGACTGTTGCTTGCTACTATTATATACGGAACCAAAGCGAGATATCCCTTATCAACTGTTTTCTGCATCTGCATAGGCAGCAGTTTTATCGCATCGTTCGGTTTAATTATTTTTTGTTTTCCGCCCAATTTACTTTTGACAAGATTTGCAATTTTACCAAGATCATTCGGCTGTTGAACAAATATAGTCAGTTTAATATTTTTGACCTGCTCTGTATAATGCCGATTCAAATTATATGCATAGGCAAAAAACAAGGTTTCGACAACAGTAATAAACATAATAAGCAAAATTCCGACAACCCATGTGGTTTTGCTAAGTCTTCTTAAGACGGATATCAGACCGTTCACCTGATATGAACCTCTATTGATTCGGATGCGAACTCCGGAAGTTTGTCTGCAGTGAATAATGCCGTTAGTCCCTGACCTGACAGATAAGCAATTTTATGATATAATTTCTGCAGGTTTTTGTAATTAAAAAAATATGATACATCATCTATAAAAATTATAGAGGGTTTTTTCATAAGAGAAGATGCTATTATCACCCTGCCTTTCTGATATGCCGAGAGAAACGCTATTTGTCTGTTCAAGATTGGTTTCAGCTCAAAAAGTTCAATGATAGCATTAATAGTCTCTTTATTTGCCACAGATAGAGACAGCTGAAGACGTAAATTTTCTAAAACTGTAAATTGCTCAAACAGAATACTTTCAGGAGATGCAACAGATATTTTCCTTCTTAAGCCATAAGACGGACCATTGTATCTGAAAAGAGGCAGCCCGGCTGTATATATAAGACCTGAACTTGGATGAATCTGACAGGAAGCCAGTCTTATCAGAGTGGTTTTTCCTGATGACCCGGTTCCTGTTGCAAAACAGACTGAACCCCGAGGCAAGTGAAAAGAAAGGTTGTCTAAAATAGTCTCATTACCCGCTCTATAGCTTACTGATGAAAATCTCAACATCTGCAGTCTGTGTAGTTCATAGCTATCTTCTCATAAATTCGTCTATCTTGTTTATTACGGATTCGATATCAAGTCCATAATGTTTAAACAGTTCATCGGCGGATCCCGATTGTCCGAATCTATCGTTTATACCTATTCTGAGCATTCTGACCGGAAGTTTTTCTGCCGTCAATTCACTTACCGCTCCCCCAAGACCTCCGATAACAGAATGCTCTTCGAGGGTTACAACTTTGCCTGTTTTCGAAATACTATCCAATATTGATTCATCGAGCGGTTTTATTACAGACAGATTAATAACTTCACAATCAATACCGTTTTTTCCCAGTTTATCTGCTGCATCAATCGCAATCTGAGTCATCAAACCGCATGACAGCAGTGTAACATCGCTTCCGCTTTTAAGCAGCTTTGCTCCGAAATCAAAACCGGCATTATCGGGAAAGATATTCTTCGATTTTGCCCTCGATGTCCTGAGATAGGTTGGACCGTCCCAATTAAGCGATGCAATGACGGCTGCCCTTGTTTCGTTAAAATCAGCCGGAACAACAACCCGCATATTGGGCAATGCCCTCATAAGTGCAATATCCACAATTGATTGATGAGAGCCTCCATCCTCACCGACACTAATTCCCGAATGAGAACCGCATAGAAATACCTTGTTGTCGGGGTAACAGACAGATTGTCTTATATGCTCAAATGCTCTCCCTGTTATGAATACGGCAAAGCTCGATACATACGGAAGTTTACCGGTATAAGACAGGCCGCTTGCCGCATCAACCATGGCGCCTTCGGCTATTCCAAAATCAAAAAATCGTTCCGGAAACTCTTTCTTAAACATAAACGATCTGGTAGATGAACCAAGGTCGGCATCCATAACTACCACATCCTTATTGATTTTTCCTATCTCAACAAGCCCCTCGCCGTATCCGTCTCTTGTAGCTCTCATTATAACAGCTCCTTCATAGCCTGTTTATATTCAGCGTCATTAGGTGCCTTTCCATGAAAGCCGACATTATTTTCCATAAACGAAACACCTTTTCCCTTTACGGTATGCGCAACAATCCCGAGCGGTTTATCGCAGGGATACGTATTTAACGCATCTAAAATCTGATCTAAATTGTGCCCATCTATACTGACAGTTTCTAATCCGAAACTTTTTAATTTTGCGGCAATGGGGTGCACATTCATAACCTCTCTGACCGGGCCGTCAATCTGAAGATCGTTGTTATCAATGATTATCACAAGGTTGTCAAGCCTGAAATGAGATGCCGCCATCATGCTCTCCCAAACGCTTCCCTCCTGTATCTCACCATCTCCGAGAAGACAAAATACCCTTGCTCTGCTGCCGTCAAGCATAAGTGACAGAGCCATGCCCACAGCGTTTCCTATTCCATGTCCGAGCGATCCGGTAGATGCATCAACTCCGGCAAGCTTTCTACTGTCAGGGTGCCCCTGAAGCGGACTCCCGAACCTTCTTAATCTGTTGAGAAGTTTACGGTCAAAATATCCTCTCCGCGCAAGAGCTGCATACAAAATCGGTGCGGCATGCCCTTTAGACAATACGAAACGGTCACGTTCAGGCAGATGAGGATTCTCTGCATCATATTTCATTACATCAAAGAAAAGGGCCGCTACAATATCAGCTGCAGATAACGAGCCTCCCGGATGACCGGAATTGGCAGCATATATCATTTCTATCACATCTCTTCTTAATTCTTTAGCAACTCTTTCTAATCTTTCCGTTTTAGCATTCATCTTATATCATCCAGTATCTTTTTAATCATACTCTCCTCTGCTGCCTCATCCGAGACTATTATATTTTTAAACCCTAACCTCTTTGAAATTCTGCCGACATTTTTACTTATTGCAACCGTCTTTGAGCTTTTTTCCACTAAAAACCGTTTATTCTCAAAGAAATCTGCCGCCGCCTTCGCTATGAATCCGCTTGTCAGCATCAGATAATCGATATTTCCCCAGTTTTCAATCTTCTTTTCTATCAAACTGCTCCATTGAATTGGATTTTTTTCAGGTCTATATAGATAAAGCAGTTTAACAGATGCACCGGCTTCTCTCAATCGCAATGACATTGCCGGATTCATCATTTCAGAACCCGGTATTAAAATTCTTTTACCTTCGATTTCTTCGATAATTAGTTTATCTGTCAGGGCTTTCGCGCTAAAATCATCAGGTATGATGTCTGCTTTCAGATGGTAATCGCTAAGAGCCGCAGCAGTTTTTTTTCCCACACATGCAATGCTCCCGATCCGACCGGCATGGATACCGGATTGCTTTATATTATCAAAAAAGCAGCTCACGCTTTTTGCACTCGTAAAGATAACCAGATCATAATCTGTCGAATCGATATCACAAGGCAGCCGGACGATATTTACAACAGGCAGATACAGGACATCTGCTCCCAATTCCTCCAGTTTATCCACTGTGTCCAGTCCTTCGGGCATCGGTCTGGTAACAACAATCTTTTTTGAAAAAAGCGGCTTTTTTTCAAACCAGCCGAAACGGTTTTTAGAACTTGCCTCTTGCCCGCATACAAACAAAGCCGGTTCCGATATTCCATTTGAGTCCGCCATGTCGGCAATTTCCGACAATCCGCCGAAAACAGTACGATTTTGTGTTGTGCCGTTTTCGATTATCGCGCAGGCATCGCTTTTGTGCCATCCGGCTTTAAACAGTTCTTCGGTAAGCTCTCTCAAACAATCAAGTGCAAGAAAAAAAATAACTGTAGGAGAATCGGATTTTTTGGGGCAATTTGTCTTGCCGGTTGCTACTTTCTTGCCCACGGAAATCGTTACAGTATCGGTACAGTCCGGTTTAGAAACAAGAATACCGCTGTAGGTCGACGCTGCTAAAGCAGAAGTTACTCCCGGAATAATCTCTATTTCAAGATTAGCAAGTTTAGCAAACTTTTCCATTCTTCTATTATGCTTGGAAAAAAAGATCGGATCTCCAATGGTAAGCCATACCGTATTCCGGCTGCCGTCTAACTTTGATAATTCTGAAAAAATCGCTTCCTCATCATTGCAGGCAGAGATATATCGCGCCTTTTTGCTGGCATAAAAAAGCAGATTCGGGTTTATAAATCGGCCGTAGATCACTATATCGGCTTTTTTTAATGCCCAAAATGCCCTTTTTGTCACAAGACCGATAGCACCCGGACCCGTTCCTACAAAAAAAAGCTTGCTTCTGTGCGGCAACGTCAAAGCCCCTGTCCGCTTTGATTGCAGATACGGCAAATTTTTTTGGCAAAAATATGAAGCGCCTCCGCTGATATATCAAGATATTCTGCAGTCTTTATTGCAGAAAAATATATCCTGTTTCTGTAATCATTTTTGTTTCCGTCAATTCCATCTATCAAATTTCAGTCCCTCAGTCTTATCTTTAGGCTGTTTGCATGATTAAACAATCCTTCATGCTCTGCAATCTTAATGGCTATCGGAGCATCCTTAAGATAGCCTTCTCTGCTGTAAGAAATTATGCTGCTTCGTTTAAGAAAAATTTCAGGTGATAACGGAGAGCTGAATCTGCTTGCAGCACCCGTTGGTAAGGTATGATTAGGTCCTGCAACATAATCGCCTATTGCCGCGGGCGAATATCTGCCTATAAATATTGCCCCCGCATTTTTTATTCCGTACGCCATGTTCCATCCGTTGTCGGAAAGTATTTCAAGATGCTCGGGTGCAACTTTATTGATAAGTTCAATAACATCGGATTCATTCCTGCAAAGATAAATTCTGCTTTCCGCAAGAGCATTTTCAACTATTTCCGCTCTTTGGACAACCGCTGCCATTTCGTCAATCTTTTGTTTAATTGCCTCTGCCAATTTTTTATCGTTTACAACAACAGATGCTATCGCTCTGCTGTCATGCTCGGCCTGAGCAATAACGTCAGCTGCAGCATCCTCTATGTATCGATCATTATCGATATAGATCAGTACTTCGGAAGGACCTGCCACTGAATCAATCTTTACGCTTCCGGCTACCAATCGTTTTGCTTCCGCAACGAATCGATTTCCAGGCCCGGTTATAACATCAACCGAATCAACCGATTTTGTGCCGTATGCCATTGCCGCAATTGCATGCGCTCCGCCCATACGATAAATCTTATCAATCCCGGCAATTGATGCGGCAAAAAGTATAGATGGATCTATAAAACCGTCTTTCGTTGGGGTCGCCACAACAATTGATTCTACTCCCGCAGTCCTGGCAGGTATCGCGTTCATAAGCAGCGTTGACGGATAAATCGCTTTTCCTCCCGGAACATATATGCCGACTTTGCTGACAGCTGTTACTTTTTCGCCAAGAACAGTACCTCGCTCATCAATGTCAAACCAACTTTTTTGAAGCTGAAGCTGCGAGAACCTTTTTATCCTGTCGGCTGCATAGTTTAAAGCATTTTTAAGCTCTTCCGATATGTCGTTGCCGATTTTAAAATCTGTTATCGCGAGTCCTTTTGACAAATCATAATTATCAAATTTTTTTATATACCCCGCAAGTGCCCTATCTCCACCTGCTTTTATTTTTTCGATAATCCCTGAGGCAATCCCTTTTGCTTCATTATCAATAGAAATTCCTGAATCATATAGAAACTCATCACAAGTTGTGATCTGCACCACACTGCTCCTTTAAAATTTTAAGCAATTTTCTGGCTGCCTTCTCTTTGCTCATAAACGGAAGCTTAACATCAATGTTCTTGCCCAATATTGTAACAATGTTGTTATCGGAGGCAAATCCGGATCCGGGAAGTGTAATATCGTTTGCCACAATAAGATCAAGATTTTTATCGTCCAACTTTTTCTTTGCATTAGCCGCAAGATTGCCCGTTTCCGCCGCAAAACCGACTCTTACTATCTTGTCCGAAAACAGTAAGGTTGATTTCAATATATCTTCCGTCGGCATGAGTTTAAGTAATAAAGGATTTCCATCCTTTTTTATCTTTGTTCTTGAAAATTCACTTCTAAAATCGGCAGGCGCGGCTGCAGAAATAAATACTACCTTTTTGCCGGTTGCCAATGCGGTTTTTATCTCCCGATGAACAGCCTTTTTCATTTGACTTGTTGTTGCCACCGTAGTCGTTCTAAAACATCCGGACAGCTGCACCTGCCCATGAATGAGCGACACCTCCGCACCCATCCGTTTTGCCATTTTGCCTATCGCAAACCCCATCTTTCCGCTTGACGGATTTGAAATAAATCGAACCGGATCAATGCTCTCTCTCGTAGGACCTGCAGTAACAACAATATAAAAATCATTGAGGATTTTCTCTTCGAGCGCCCCGTAAATTGCCTCTTTTATGGCCATACTGCTTGCAATATGACCAACGCCTTCCTGATTGCAGGCAAGATTGCCTTCTGTCGCCTCAACCGTAATCCATCCGTCCTGCTTTAGAATTTCAAGATTCCTTCTATTGGTCTTTTGCTGATACATTACACTGTTTGCTGTCGGAGCCACGATTCTGGGACAATCAGACGCCAAAGCAACGAGACTGACAGGGTCATCTCCGGCACCTGATGCAAGTTTTGAAACAGTATGATTAGTGGCAGGCAGAACTATAAAGCAATCAGCCCAACTTCCAAGCGCAACATGTGTTATATCGGTTGCGCTTCCATGAATATGAATTCTGTCAAACAGATTTTTAAATACCGGATGCTCGGTCAGAACAACAATAGTTTGATATCCGATAAGCTCTATTGCGCTGTTGGTCATGGCAGCATAGACATCAATTCCTTCATTTTTAAGCTCTCGTATAAGCTCAAACGCTTTATATGCCGCAATTCCACCGGTTATTCCTATAACAACCTTTTTGCCTTTATACATTTTCACCTCCACGCATCAATTTTTCCACCTTTTCTATATCAATTTTTCTGTCCACGCCGATAAGATTGAGATCCGTTTCTATGATGTCAATTCTGAATCCTTTTTCTAAAACTCTCAGCTGCTCTAATTTTTCTATGCTCTCAAGAACACCTTTTTTAAGTTTTCCGTATTGTTTAAGAAATTCCTTTTTATATCCATAAATTCCTATATGCTGCCAAAACACCCCTGTTGATCCGGAATACGGTATTGGTGAGCGTGAAAAATAGAGCGCCTGCATCTTTTCATCAAAAACTACTTTTACAATATCAGGATCCGCTGCTTCTTCCTCTGTAATTCTTACGGCTGCACTAACAACCGGATTCACGGTTTTCTGCAGCTTTTCTGCAATAGCGTTGATAAGTTCAGATTTAATCAACGGTTCGTCAGCCTGAATATTAATAATATTGTCTGCCTTTATAGTATCGGCAACCGAAGCAATTCTGTCTGATCCGCTTTGAAAATCTCCCTCAGTAATCAAAACGTCAGCTCCAAATCCGTCTGCAGCCGCCTTAACCTCTTTTGAATCGGTAACTATAAACAGTTCGTCTGCTCCGGCTCTTTTGGCTGCCATCCATGGCCACCAGATCATCGGTTTGCCCAATATCGGATAAACAACTTTTCCTCTGAATCGGACAGATTCCATTCTCGCCGGAATTAAAACGGCATAGTTACAATGCATTATAAAGATCCTCGTACAAAACCTGATATGTTCCGGGGTGTGAAACCGATATTCCTCCGGCAACATTTGCCAGCCTGCAAGCATCAAAAAATCGTATTCCATTGGCTACAGCTGCTGTCATAACAGCTATAACACTGTCTCCGGCTCCAGTCACATCATACACATAACGCGCGGTTGCCTTGATGTCTTTAACAGATCCGTTCTCAAAAATTGTCATTCCATCCTGTCCCTGGGTAATTACGAGTTTTTGAGCTTCAGTTTCCTCCAATATTCTATTGCCCGCTTCTATGAGGCTTTTTTTATCAGATATTACTATATTTGCCATCTGAGACGCCTCTTTCTGATTTGGAGTTAAAAATGTTGCTCCTCTGTAATACGAAAGATTCGTAACCTTCGGATCAACGGCAATAATTCGGCGAGGAAATAGTTTTTTTAATTGCGACACCAATTTTTCCGTCACAACGCCTTTTCCGTAATCCGAAACAATAATAGCGGCAATCCGGTCGGATTGTTTCAGTTTGCTTTCTAAAGCATCAATCAGGCTGTCCCCCTGTTCTCCTGTCTGCTCCCTGTCAAACCTTACAATCTGTTGATTTCCGGCTATCACTCTTGTTTTTGAAGTTGTTATATGACTATTGTCTATAATTACAGCCCGACAGTCAATATGCCGCTTTTTCATAAGTGAAAGCAGCCGCCCGCCCCATCTGTCTTTCCCTATTATCCCTGCAGCTATCGGATGCATTCCTATGCCTATAAGATTTGCCGCCACATTGCTTGCTCCTCCGGCTCGATAATACTCCTTTTCAATATTTACAACAGGAACCGGTGCTTCAGGGCTTATGCGCGATGCATTTCCGATAATATAGTGATCAAGCATAAGATCACCTATCACAAGGATTGATGCAGGTTTAATCTGCTTAAGAATCTCTTTCACTTTGACCTAAACATTTATAAGCTTTTTCTGTTTTATCGATTCACTGAAACAGTATCTTATAATTTTATCTCTTGTGCTCTCTTTGATATTCATAAAACTACATCCGTATTCTGCCATTTTTCTCTTATTTGACATAGACTTCCTCGCTATCTTTACCGGCATCGATATTTGTAAAGACGGTATAAAAACTTTTATCATATCCCCCTTACTCATCTTAAGCTTTGACCTGACTAAAACTCCCCCTCCCGATATATTAACGATTAAACATTTAATTTCTTTATCATGGTACAGCAAACTCGTCGAAACATTAACTTTGATTCTAAAAAATTCACGATCTTCGATACGAAAAATCTCATCAGGAAAACTTACAATAAGCAGCCTGAAACCGTTTTCCACAACCCTGTCAATATTTTTACTGTTAAAACCAAGGCGTTTTTTATTAATGAAATAACTGATAAAAATCGGTGTAAATTTTTCTAATACGGCATATCTTCCCTTTTCATCGGTCGGCAGCGCAATTTTTATGACATCCGATACGTCTTCCACTCTGCTCAAATAAAATCCCCTGTAATTCCCCTCCTTTACCTCAACCTTAATTTTATCACCTATGGAAATATAACTTTTGAGGTCGGTTTTGAATATATCGCTTATCCATTCTTTCATAAATCTTTCATAAAATTCTTTTATTTATATTTTCAATTATCGTATCGAGTTGTCTTTTATCAAAAATCTTTCCTCCGTAAGGACCTGTAATATAAAATGAATCACTTGCCATATCTGAAACAGTTGATAATTTAAAAAGGATGATGGTACATCCCGAGTCGCTCAAACTGCAGCATATATCGTGAAGAAGCCCCATTCGGTCTGCTGCTTTTATATCTATAACCGTGTAAAGATCCGAAGCAGACTGATCAATGAAAATTTTTGGTGTGACAGGCTTCCCGATCCTCGTATTTTTGATAAAGTTATATTGTTCCTTTTCTTTCAACATTTTTTCTATCGGCAGATTTTCTGCGGAATTGATAAGATTTCCGACTGATTTCCAATCTTTTTCTATAAAATTTTCCGGTGTAACTGTCATAAAAAGATCGACAATATCATTGCCTATAATATAGGTTGTTCCGGCTAATATGCTAATCTCCTTATAAAACAGAATGCCTGTTATATCAGACATAAGCCGCTTCCTATCGGTTTGCCAAACAAATAGCTTCGTAAAACTGCGCTCAACTTTTACAGAATAACCGTTTTTTTTCGCAGCATCAATATATTTCAGTTCACTTTCTGCTATATCATTAAAAAACCTGTCGCTAAAATCTGTCAAATACGGCATACTTTCGCCATATAGACTTAACAGATTTTTTTTGTTTCTAACCGATTTGCGACTTTGCCATCCTTTTTTCTCAAAAAACTCTATTGCTGCAGCATACAACTGATCAGCTAAAATCTCGTACCATTCATTCCACAGATTGTCGTTTACGGATGACATATCGACATAGGTAAGCAGAAGCAGCCATTTTAATGAGATTTTATCTTTTACCTGTTCTGCAAACTCTTTGATAGTTGCGGGATCTGAAATATCGCGCTTTCTAATAATTTTACTCATCATAAGGTGATTTTCTATCGTTCTTTCTCCCAAATCGGCCAGTCTGTCGGATATTCCAAGCCGTTTAGAAACTGCTTTGAACATTTTTGCTCCGCGTTTACCATGCCCTGTTGTAATAAATTTAGATTTGCCGATATCATGCAAAAGCAGAACTAATCGCATAGTCAAAAGTTCTTCATTATTTAAATTATCAACAACAGCCGTTAGTATTCCAAAAAGTCTATCGCTTATATTTCTTTTTATTATTTCATCCATCTTTCTGACAGCCATAATCGAATGAATATCGACGCTGTATTTGTGAAACAAAAAATGGGGCATCAGTCCTCTTATTCCTTCAAACTCCGGAATATATTTTGATATAATACCAAGTTTGTTCATTATCAGCAACTGCTGAGCAATCGGTATTTTCAGTGAAAGTGTTTTGGTAAAAAGCCTTATGGACGGATTATTCCGATTCATCCGTTTTTTATGAGATTCGGTTATAAGAAACTGTCTGAGTCTTGCTCCTATATCAAGCTGATATCGCACTAAAAACCAAAATACCACTGCATCCAAACAGTTAGCCGTTGAAAGAAGTTCCAATCCTTCAGAATCGGATTCAAGATAATGTCCGTCCATATAAAAGATGCCGTTAATCTTATTTTTCCGTTTTCCTTCGCCTATAATTCCCATAATAGTATCAAGACTGTTTTCTATGAACAGGCTATGCTCAAAAAACTGCCTCATCAGCTCCACGCAAGCTTCATCCGATCTGCCGTAGCCAAGCAGTTCCGCTATATCCTCCTGCAGATCAAAACGCAGACAGTTATCTTTTTGAGTTCGCATATTTACAACATTTCTAATCCGAAAAATAAAATCGATTGCATCTGCTAATTTTTTAGATAAGAGTACATAATCTTCCTCGGTCATATCGCTTATCAATATCTTGATAGGAGTAATCTTATTTATCCAGCAGATTGTATTATAGTCCCGTAACGTACCAACCCCTTCTTTGAGATCCGGCTCGCTTATATAATTGTCCGGATATTTCAATCTTCGCTTCTCTACCTCATCAACCAGAGTTTGCATCAAATGCTTTTTGTTGCGGCATACAATGTAGTTCAAAACTTTTTTTGAATATTTTTCATAAAGTTTTTTGTCTCCTGCTATAAACCGGGAATCTATAAGATTAACCATAACTGTTACATCTTTTGATTCTTCGATACATTCGGAAATTGTGCGCACACTGCTTCCTACGGACAAGCCTGCTCTCCAAAGCAGATCGGATAATTTGTTGTTAAGCGCATACGCATGCTTCTTTTTTATTCGCGTCGAAAGAATCATAAAATCAATATCCGATCCATAGCAGAGCTCCCGTCTTCCGAATCCTCCCACAGAGATCAGAGTAAATCCCTTTCCGTTTTCATCCGTTTGACCAAAGATAGTTCTGAGTTCATTCTCCATCGCAATAGAATAACTCTTTACTGCATCTCTGCCGAGTCTCTCTGCAGGAATGTTAAAAAATCGCGTTCTAAGCTCTTTTAACGCTCCAATATTTATATCCTCTTGATTTTTCATAAAACTTATTATACTTACAAAACAATATGATTAAAGGATCGGAATTTTCCATAGATCTTCTTTATTTAGTATCGATAAGAAATAAGTTCAGAGAGTTTATGGCTCTCATAATTGATGCGGTCGGTAGTGTATCGGTACTTCCTGAAGATTTAACAAAATTTATAAACCGATTTGCTGCACGAATCGGTTTCAAAGAGGAGCAGCTTATTGAAGCGGAACAGTTACTCTGTAAATGGAAAAAGAGCGGCATTTCGGTAATTACATATTTTTCAGAGGAATATCCTGATCTTCTCAAACAGATCTCAGATCCGCCTATGCTGATTTACTGCAAAGGAGAATTACCGGCCGACGCTTCAGTCAGCATTGTTGGAAGCCGTATAGCAACAAGCTACGGAATAAAGGCGGCTTCCCAGATAACAGACTTCCTTGCATCAAACCGGATAACTATAACAAGCGGTATGGCAAAAGGTATCGACAGCGCTGCGCATAGTGCCGCAATCAAAAACGGAGGCAAGACAATCGCTGTTCTTGGAAACGGGGTTGATATTATCTATCCTCCGGAAAACAGAAGGCTTTATGATCAAATTATTGAGAATGGTGCCGTAATTTCAGAGTTTGAACCGGGAAGCTATCCGTCAAGATGGAGTTTTCCTCAAAGAAATCGCATCATTTCCGGACTCTCGATTGCAACCATCGTAGTTGAAGCAACAAAAAGAAGCGGTGCTCTTATAACAGCCAGACTTGCAGCGAAACAAGGCAGAACCGTAATGGCCGTACCGGGCTCCATATTCTCGGAAACAAGCAGAGGAACAAATGCTCTAATCAAAGACGGAGCTGTTCCTTTCACAAACTACAGAACATTAATAGACGAACTTGTTCTCGATGTTGCAAATATTCTTCACCGATCACATGAAAAACGCAAAAGACCTGAACCCGATTTGTCCGAAAATGAAAAAGCAGTTTACGACTGTTTGGGTACGCAAAAAACTATTGATCAAATAACTGATATTTTGTCGCTTGATTCAGCGGCAGTTTCTGCTATTTTGACAAAACTTGAAATTAGCAATCTGATCGCAAAACAGGGGAGTAGATTTGAAAGAAAACAGTAAAGAACTGGTGATTGTAGAATCACCGACAAAAGCAAAAACCATAGGCGGTTTTCTGGGCAGAAAATTCAGATGCATAGCATCAAACGGCCATATAAGAGATCTTCCTAAATATCAATTCGGCGTTGATATATCAACATTTGAGCCGCACTATGTCGTACCACGCCAAAAGACTAAAATAGCAAACCAAATAAAAAAATTAGCTTCAGAAGCCGGTAATGTATATATTGCAACTGATGAAGATAGAGAGGGCGAGGCGATAGGGTGGCATATACTGGAAATCGCAAAGCCGAAGAGCTATAAACGAATAAGTTTTCATGAAATAACTAAAACCGCAATAATGGATGCGCTTAAACACCCGAGAGAGATCAACAGCATGCTTGTTGAAGCACAGGAAGCAAGAAGAATACTGGACAGGGTTGTAGGATATCGTCTCAGTCCGCTTCTGTCAAAAAAGATAGCAAGAGGGCTATCTGCAGGGCGCGTTCAATCGGTCACTCTTAAACTGATTGTTGACAGAGAACGTGAGATCGCCAAATTTATTCCCGTTATATACTTTATTCTAACTGCCGGGTTGACTATTAAAAGGACGGTGGTCGAAGCAAAACTTACCAAAGTTGAAGGTAAAAAGCTCCAGTTGGGTATTACAGACCAAAAAGAAGCTGAAAGGATAAAACAGGAATCAGAACAATTTGGATTTACCATTCAATCTGTTGCAGAGAGAAAGATTTCAAAATCTCCAAATCCTCCTCTAACGACAAGCCGCCTGCAGCAGCTTGCAAACAATCGACTTGGGTATAGTCCGTCTGTTACTATGAAAATTGCACAAAGCTTATATGAAGGCAAAAAAGTGAACGGAAAGCAGGTAGGCCTTATAACTTATATGAGAACCGATTCGGTAAACATAGCACAAACAGCCGCTCTGGCGGCAAGAGAATTTATAAAAAAGAACTACGGAGAACAGTTTATTCCAAAGACGGCTCCCGTTTATAAAAATAGTTCCTCGGCTCAACTTGCACATGAAGCAATAAGACCTACGGATATACAAAAGATTCCTAAGCTAATGGAGCCGTTTCTCGATGCCAGAGAACTTAAATTGTACACGCTTATATGGAACAGTTTCGCGGAATCTCAGATGGCACATTCGGTAACAGACTCAATGAATATTTCTTTGAGCTCAGGTAAAACGCTTTGGAATGCTCATCTGAGTTCGCTCAAATTTCCCGGTTGGATGATCATAGAAGGAAAAGAGTCTGAAAAAAAGCTTATTCAGATAGATAAAAATGATAAAGCGGCTCTGAAGCAGCTTAAAATAGACAGAAAAGAAACAGAACCTCCGGCAAGATACAATGCGGCATCACTTATAAAAACGCTGGAAAAGGAAGGAATAGGCAGACCTTCAACATACGCCACGGTTGTAACAACGCTCCTATCCAGAAAATATATCAAAAAAGAAAAACGGGCATTTATTCCTGAAGAAGTTTCCTACAAGGTTACCGATCGTTTGGTAGAATATTTTCCTAAATTAATGGATCTGAAATTTACTGCACATTTTGAAACACTTTTAGATGAGGTGGCGCAGGGGAAAACTAAAAGAGTTGATCTGCTCAATGAATTCTGGGGACCATTTTCGCAACAGCTTGAAAAAGCAATGGATATGCCGTCGGAAAAACCGGAAGATATTCCGACTGACGAGAAATGCCCGAAATGCGGCAGTATGCTTGTAATCAAAACCGGGAGATTCGGCAAATTCTTGGCCTGCAGCGGATTTCCTAAATGTAAATACACAAAAAATTTAAATACCGATAAAGTTAGCGGAAAATGCCCTAAATGCGGCAGTGAACTCGTAAAAAAGACGGGTAGACATGGTGAATTTATAGCATGCTCAGGTTATCCGGAATGCAAAGTTATTTTAAATGAGACAAGTAAAAAATGCGATAGCTGCGGACAGGGGATTTATAAGATCGCTAAAGAAGACGATCTGTTCTGCATAAATAAGGATTGTCCTTCAAAAACCAAGAACAAATGATCAGCGGAATACTGTCCGAAAACAACTCTATATACTAAAATGTTATTTTGAGTATATTATTCATATAATTTGGTGCGAGACAAATTAAACAATAGACAATGTGCGGCATAGGCTGTATATTATAATAGATGTATCAGGAAATTTTATGGCGGTGTTGCCGATAACAAAATCAGGTATAAACCAAATCGTGCAATGCAGGATAAACTGTTTTTAAAATTAAATTTAATCAAGGAAATGTTTGACATTTCAAATTGTGAGGTAACAAAAGGATCATGAAGTATACGGGACGCAGCTTTATTGTCTGGTTGATTGTAGGTATTATGGTTATATTTCTTTTTAACGGTCTTAGTAAAAAGACTGCCTACAAAACTGCAGAAATATCGTACAGCAGACTTATCAAGTTGATAAAAAATAATCAGATACAGCGGGTTGTAATAAGCGGTCAGAAGATAAAAGGCATCACAAAGGACGGGAAACGTTTTAACGGTATTGTTCCTTCGACCGGCTCAATTTTAAAAAAGCTTTCAAATAAAGATGTTCAGATAAATCTTAAGCCTGCCGGACAAGACAAATGGTATTATTCGCTTGCTATTACATTTGTGCCATTCCTGCTTTTTATGATATTTTTCATATTTATGATAAATAAATCATCCAAAGGAGGCGGGCTCGGAGGAAACAATGTGCTTATGTTCGGAAAATCGCATGCCAGAGTGATTGCAAGCGATTCCAACAAAGTAACATTCTCCGATGTCGCAGGCGTGGAGGAGGCAAAGGATGATCTCAAGGAAATAATAGAATTTCTGAAAGATCCTTCGAGATTCAATAAACTCGGAGGCAAAATTCCCAAAGGAGTTCTCCTTATCGGAGCTCCCGGGACCGGTAAAACACTTCTTGCCAAAGCGGTTGCGGGTGAAGCACAGGTTCCGTTTTTCATAGTGTCCGGATCCGAATTTGTAGAAATGTTCGTCGGAATTGGCGCATCACGCGTCAGAGATCTGTTTGCCAAAGCCAAAAAGAGCGCACCATGCATAATATTTATTGATGAGATTGACGCCGTTGGACGCAGAAGAGGTACGGGAATCGGCGGCGGTCATGATGAAAGAGAACAGACGCTGAATCAGATGCTTGTTGAAATGGACGGCTTCACGGAAAACGAAGGAATTATAGTCATGGCTGCAACCAACCGGCCTGATGTTTTAGACCCGGCTCTGCTAAGACCCGGCAGATTTGACAGAAGAATTGCAGTAGAACTGCCTGATATTAAAGGAAGAAAAGAGATTCTCAATGTACATTCCAAAAACATAAAAATCTCCGGCAATGCCGATCTTTCGATAATCGCCAAAAGTACACCCGGCTTTTCAGGTGCCGATCTTCAAAATCTCATAAATGAGGCGGCTCTGCATGCTGCCAGCCTGAACAAAGAAAGTGTCAAAATGGAAGACTTGGAATTTGCCAAAGAAAAGGTAATGATGGGACCTGAACGGAAAAGCATGGTACTCAGTGAAGATGAAAAAAGATTGACGGCGATTCATGAATCCGGGCATACACTGATAGCAAAACTGCTTCCGAATGCCGATCCGGTTTACAAAGTAACGATAATACCGCGCGGAAGGGCTATGGGATTAACCCAACAGATTCCGGAGTTCGACAGGCATTCTTACAGCAAAGAATATCTTCAAAGCAGACTTATGGTACTTCTGGGCGGAAGAGCAGCCGAAGAGGTTACGGGTAATTCAATAACAACAGGTGCAGCCAATGATATAAGTCAGGCTACAAAACTGGCCACAAGCATGGTTGCCGAATGGGGCATGAGCAAACTTGGACCGATACACTATTCCGAAGATGAGAAAAATCCATTCCTTGGGCAGGAACTTACGCGTACAAAAATCATCAGCGATAAAACTGCTGAAAATATAGATAGTGAGATATCCTTTATCATAAACGATGCTTATGGGGAGGTTATAAAACTGCTTAATGATAATCTGCATAAGCTTAAACAACTAACCGATAACTTAAGCGAAAAGGAGACACTTACCGCATCCCAGATAGACGAGATTGTGAAAAAATAGTAAATGAACTTCTTCCAGATAAACGATTACAGCAAAATAAAAAAGATGATAGCGGATGTTGGTACAGATGCCGCCTCTGTCAAACTTATGGCACCAAAAGCAAAAACATACGCAGTGCTGTTAAAAAAGATAAAAAGCAGGGATGCAAATATCATCAAACAACTAATGCTCTCAGCAGGAGCAGATGCAGCATGCGCAAAAGGAGTTATAGACTGCAGTGTAAAATACTCCGATGTTCTTCTTTTCGGAACACTGCGGCAGCTTGAATATTTTACCAAAAGCGCAGGAAGGCAAACATCTGTTTTACGCAAGATCTCATCTGAGATCAAGCAGTTCATAAGTTCTGTTGAAAATCCTCCTTCCCTTCAATCCATAAATCAGAAGATGCGAAGACCTGCAATCATGGGTATTCTCAACGTAACACCCGATTCATTCTCCGATGGCGGAGAGTTTTTTAAGCCTTCAGATGCGGTAGCTCACGCAAGAAAGATGATAGCCGACGAAGCTGATATTATCGATATAGGCGGAGAATCCACAAGGCCGGGTTCACTGGAAATCTCAGAAGCAGAACAAATAAAACGCGTCGTGCCCGTAATTGAAGCAATAAGAGCTGAATCTGACATACCGATATCAATTGATGCAAGAAAATGCAGCGTTATAGAAGCAGCAGTTAAAGCCGGAGCCGGCATAATAAACGATATAAGCGCGGCAGGTGAAGAAAAAACAGCAGAATTTGCGGCGGAAAATAATATACCTATTATCATTATGCATGCAAAAGGAACTCCTGAAAATATGCAGAGGGCTCCATATTACAATGATACAGTAACTGAAATTACCCAATATCTGCAGAGCCGTGCAGCCTATCTTATTGATAAAGGCGTCAGACATGAAAATATCATTGTTGATCCGGGAATCGGATTCGGAAAACGGCTTTCAGACAATCTCGCCATAATAAATAACCTCGAAAATCTAAAACGGCTTGGATTTTTAATCCTTATAGGCCTTTCCCGAAAGAGCTTTTTAGGCGAAATAACAGGGGATGATGTTAAAAATAGAGAAACTCAAACGCTGATAGCCAATTTTGCCGCCATTAGCCATGGAGCCGATATTATAAGGGTTCATAATGTAAAAGATCATATAAGAGCAAAAAGGCTGTATCTATCTATAAATGATCTTGAATGACCTTCAGTAATCTATGAACAATCATCTTGAGTCCCAAATCAACCTCTTCTACGCTGCAAATTTTGGTAACTGTCACGTTATTATATGCAATTTGCGTCTTGATGAGACCTGCCTGTGCGTCGCACGCAGACAGGCAGATTTGGATTCTCAATTTGAAACGCTTAGAATTAATAGCAGTACTTTTAATTGAAAATACATCTAATTCATGCAATAACACTCAACTCTATAAAAATTGGCGAAACCGACAGACTTCTTGACCTGTTTAGCTATAATCATGGCAGACTTTTATGTACCGCAAGAGGCGCCTCAAGAATAAAAAACAGGTTTGGGGAAGCAGCCGAACCGATAAATGAATCAAAATTTTGGGTATCATCAAAAGAGGGCAGAATATCTGTTGTTGCAAAAGAAGCCAATATAGTCGATTCATTCAAAAATATTCATTCAGATTTTCTCAAACTCAATCTTGCATTTTTTATTTCCGAAATCGTAGGATATTTTTTCAAAAGAGGCGACCCTGCTCCTGAATTCTGGCTTTTTTTAAGAAAATTTTTAAAGAATATGGAAAACAGTATAAATCCTATGATGTTTGCCTTCTTTTTTATAAAAATTTTAAGCCACAACGGGCTGCTTGCGGATAAGATATGCTCTATCTGCGGATCTCCTTTAAACGATGTATCCATTTGCGGGAAAAATGGATTTATGCATAAAGAATGTTCGGATAAAACAGATTTTGATATAGCGCCATCAATTTCAAATCCCATTTTTTATTTTAAATCGATAAAATTAGAAAAGGTTCAAAGCGTGCACCTCTCACCTGATGTCGAAAAAATGATCGTTGCTACAATGTATAAAATACTTCTTATGCATATAAGCAAACCTCTTAAAACAGCAAAATTCTGGGAAGGCTACATCAATAACTATTGGAAGAGTGCCTGATTGAAAAAAAATAAAATTGTAGTTATTTATGGTCAAACTGCGTCCGGAAAAAGTGCTCTGGCGATAAAGATTGCCAAGCGGTTTTCAGGAGAAATCATATCGGCCGACTCAGTTCAAATCTATAAAGGATTTGATATCGGGAGCGCAAAAATCCCTAAAAACAAAAGAACTGCAATTCATCATATGCTGGATATCAGAGAACCCGGTCAGGAATACTCTGCGGCAGAATTTGCAGAAGAAGCACAGATGATTATAGACAAAATTCTTAAGAGAAAAAACCTGCCGATTGTTGTCGGAGGAACAAATTTCTATATAAGGGCACTCATAAACGGAATAGATGGCACTATTGAAATCCCTTACTGGATAAATCAATTTATAAAATCAGCATATAGAGGGAAAAAAGATAAGCTGTACCGGCTTGTCAGTTTGTGCGATCCGCAAAGAGCTGAAGAATTGTCATCTAATGACACCTATCGACTTGAAAAAGCGCTCTCGGTTTATCTGACTTGCGGCAAATCGATAAAAGCTTTCAAAAAAACTGCACCTCCTGCATTCAGCCCAATCAAAATTGGAATTCTTGTTGACAAGAAGGCATTAAAAGATGCTATGACTGAACGGGTTCGACAGATGTTCTCCTCAGGTCTTCTTGACGAAACAAGAACAATTATCAAAAAATACGGCACAGACATTAAGCCGCTTTATTCAATTGGATACAGACAGGCTCTCTCGGCAATAAATGGAACTTTGAGCATAAGTGAAGCCGCAGAAGAAACAATAAGAGAAAGCCTTCAATACGCAAAACGACAGGCGACATGGCTGAAAAAAGAAAAAAATGTAGCCTTTTTTGATGCTCAGGACAGTAAATTGTTTGATTATATTGAAAATAGCTTAAAAGATGCATAGGAACAGCAAGCAATATTGCCTTGGAATGTAGAATGTATTCGGATCGGGTCGATAATGAGACCGCTGCACAGTAAACAAATTCTAAGACAAGTCTCAACGATAAGAGGAAAGCTTTAGATGAAAAGCAAGTTCTTTAGAATCAAAGAACCGGAGGCGCAACCACCCAGATTGTTTCACAGTCAATGTCCTGTGTATTCTTGTAGCTATGCGGCACAACAGCACGAAAATAGAAGCTGTCGCCTTCCTTTACTATATAGCTTTTGTCGGCCAGTTTAAGCACTAACTCACCCTTCAGCACATAGCCGAACTCTTCGCCTTCATGTCTGTGTACCCCATGAGTTTCCGAATGGGCCGGTATCACTTTGAATAACGGTTCCATCTGCTTTTCGGTAATTTTTTTTACCAAAAGCTCAGCTGAAACATTACTTTCCGGATAAAGAATCTTGACTCTTTCGTTTTTTTTCATTACAACAGGTTCAACATCTTTTGCATCACTCAAAATTGATCTTACATTCGTTTCGAGCGCATTTGCAAGCTTTTGCAAAATCGTTATCGATGGAACGGCTTTCCCTGTCTCTATTTGAGACAAATATGCATCAGTGCATCCCACATTTTTGGCAAGCATTTTTAAAGTCATTCCTTTTCGTTTTCTTAACATTTTAACCTTCTCAGACATTTTCATAGGCTGCTCCCCGCTTAATTAGCTGTAAACTATAATAGAAAAGTTTTTCCTAATATCAATAGGATTAAACAAAAAAAGACGGATTTTACTCCGTCTTTTTTTGTTTGGACCGCTATAAAGCGACCTTTAATCGATTTATATTATTTTGCAGCCTTAAGCTGTGCTTCAAGTCCCTGCCACACCATATACCATGCAACTCCTGCAACAAAGATTCCCAACCAGCCTCCTATGCGCGTAATAGCCGCTGCTCCGGAATAATGGCCGATCACCAAAAGTATGAAAGTCACTAAAAGTGAAACAAAAAGTGTTCCAAGATATGGCCCGTGCTTAACCGCCACTATTGTCATAATTGCGGTAAAGATTGTCCACGATAGGAGTGTAAGTCCGAGCGCCGCACCAAAATCTGCTCCTGATATCACTTTTAGATAAACTCCCATAACTACAAGCGTTGCCAATGCAATCCAGAAAGCTCCATATGACACGAATGCAACAAGACCGAATGTATTACCTGTTTTCATCTCAAGAACACCGGCGATCAGCTGTGCCAGGCCGCCATAAAACAGTGCCAATGGCACCATCGCGTGAATTCCGGCTGGAACCAAACCGGCATTATGAACACTAAGCACAAAAGTTGTCAACGCAAATCCGGCTAACCCTAATGGTCCAGGATTAGCATAAGCTACCTTTTCAGACATAAATCCTCCTTCGGTTTAAGAAAAAATTTTTGATTCAAAAATTTATAGAATACTAGCCCCCCAGCCCTTGTGAATAAGTCTGTCACCTCCTTTCATTAACTTACCTTTACCCACTATAGGTATTACGCAAGACAAGTTATTGATTTTGTAGCCACCCAACACTATGATTTCATTCTACAAAATAATTATTTGTTTGTCAACTGTCCGAATTGCTGCTAAGGGCGCTTCTATATAATGAGACCACTGCATAATAAGCAGCTGCGAATATGCTTATTGCACAGTGGTCTCATTACAAGCATTTAACTTTAAGCCCTGCACTTGATTCCGAACAATTTATATGTAATAGTATCGCAAATGAAATTTGATGGCATCTCAGAACTACTTCGTAATAAATTCACCCGATCCTTCATCCTATCAGCTGCGCTTTTATTTTTGTTCTATTTATTATTTATGTTTAGCATTGTGCATTCTTTCAAGATTAATGCCGCAAAAGAGGTACGGCGAGAAGAAGTTTGGCGATCAAAAATCGTTGCCTTAAGAATAAAGCACTATCTGTCTAACTCTAAAAACAGATTGAATCATCTGATTAGAATGACTACAGAAAACGGACTGTCGAACGAAAATTATATTATAGACGAATTCAATCGTTTACAAGGTACTCACTCTTACAACAAAATTTTCGTACAGCTTGCAAATAATAGAATCGTTGAATATAAAAACGGCAAGTTTAGCTACAGTACCATCAAATACACTCCCAAAGAAGGTGCACATATTGTTTATAAAACCGAACTTACGGAAAATAAAACTGTTGTGAAAGTTCCTTACAGCGTTATAAAAAAAACCGTATTTTTGAACGGGCTGCGATTTTTTTCTATTATATATGAGGAGCCTTTAAAGCAGATTGCAGAAAAATTTTTGAAAAATATGAACGCCGACTCCGACATGAAAGGCTCTGCATTTATGACAGACATTTACGGGGAAATTGTTTTTACGAAAGAGAACGGCTTGCATCACAAAATTGTTTATGATATATCGGATGTCGGGAAATCGTTCAAACGACAGCTGTCAAAATTTGTCAAGAGAGACAAACCGTTCAGCATGCTTTATAAATCAGATAAAACCGAAGAGCGCTACATAATCGGCTTTTATCCGATCCGAATTGACGGCAAACTATTTTATCTTGCCCTATCTGCACCGGAAAACGAAATCTACGAGAGAGTTGGAAGTACTGCAAAAAAGCTAATTCCTATAGGCATTATTATATCGTTGTTCGGTATCTTACTTACTACCTTTTTCTTCATCCGCTTTGCAAAAATCAATAGGAAACTCAAGAGCAGTCAAAAATTTATCTCTAAATTATACAAAAGACAACAGAAAAAAACCGTCTTTCTGGAAACTATCTCTTATAAAACCGTTTCTGCAATGGAAAGCATAACATACGACTCACAAAAGAGCCTTATAAAAATAGATGAAATATTTGATGAGATTTCAGGATTTATAGATTGCAAACTATATTTATTTTATAAATATAAAAATCGCGTTCGAATGATTAGAGCCAATGGTAAAATCTTCAGTTGCGACTCCGATCAGATTATAAGCAACTCAAGTTTTCTTAAATACAATCTAACATTTTATCAGTTGTGGCGCGGCCTGTTTATCGCAATTGACAGTCACTATCGGGATCCTCTATTTTTCGTTCAAATTGTTAATATATTAAGACTTTACGGTAGGGCATCAACGGCAATGCACCGTAATAACTCTTTTATGAGTCGTTTGATAAGAATGATTGTGCTGTCAATTGATGTGCGCGACAGCTACACATCCGGTCACTCAAGGAGAGTGGCCGCTTATAGCAAAAAGATAGCGTCGGCTCTTGGATATTCTGCTGAAAAATGCGATAAAATTGAATTGGCAGGACTTCTTCACGATTTAGGAAAAATCGCGATACCTGATATAATACTGATGAAACCGGGTTCGTTAAGTGATTACGAATATGGCATAATAAAATATCATCCGGTTGTTGCCTACAAACTGTTAAAAATTTTGCCTGAGTTTGCCGATATTGCACTCTGGATAAAATATCATCATGAACGGGTTGACGGAAGAGGATATCCTAATAAAATAAGCAGTACTATTCCGGTCGAATCAAAAATATTGGCCATTGCAGATGTTTTTGACGCCCTGACATCCGAACGAACCTATAGAAATCGAATGTCCGTAGAGCAAGCAATAAAGATTATCGGCTCTGCGGCAGGATACCAGTTTGACAGCAAGATAGCCGCTAAGGCAATTTCCGTTCTGCCGAACACATGGAAGGAGCAATTGAGTAATCCTAAAGTTTCGGCATTTGTTGAAATTGAATGTTTTAGAAGAGAGATGTTCGGCATTGATTGGGAGACAGGTCTGTACGGAAATGCCAGATTGATCAAAAAGATCGAAACATTATATAGACAAAATAACAGTTTCAGCGTTGCCGTTTTGATTCTATTTGATTATGATCTGTATCGTCAAGATCATTCATTTAACCATGCTTTAAAGGCAATGACCAATATGGCAAAAGTCGTTAAAGCGCACTCAGATATTGCAGCACGTACCGGATATACGGAAATTTCACTGGTTTTCATCGATAAATCTTACACAGATCTCATTTCCGCCATAGATGAGATTAGACACTTTTCAAAACTAAATTTTCATTACGGTATAGCAAATTCGAAAGAATATAAGAATGCGAACAGCCTGTTGCTGGACGCTCAGCAAAAGGCCAAATTACTATGCGCAAGAACCCTGATCAGTTGGACGGAGAATAATAAATGTTCCCTTCAATAGGCACCGGAGAGCTGCTGATGATACTTTTAGTGGCCCTGGTAGTAATAGGACCCAAAAAGCTTCCCACAGTAATAAAAACCATTGCAAAAGTCTATAAATATATAAGAAAAACTTCAGCAGAGATCACCTCTTCCATCAATGAAGCTGTCGATGATACAAAAGAAACCATCAATGAAGAGAAGGAATCGCTGTCCGATTACTTCGGGGAAATAGAAGATTTTGATGATATCGATACAACTGAGCCGAAATCTGAAAAAGGCGACGATGAACACCCGCAGAAAGAACAGCAATCCTCAGAAAAACAATCATGAAAGATAAAGACAAAGAGCTTACTTTTATTGAACACCTCGGCGAACTAAGAAAACGCATAATCTACATGATGACGGCAACATTTATAGCCGCTGCTATATGTTACCACTTTTCGCTTCAATTGCTTGAATTTGTGATAGCTCCACTCCTAAGTGCCCTGCCGCCCAAAAGCCATATAATATTTACCGGACTCACAGAGGCATTTTGGGTCAGAATAGAGATAGCTCTTGTCGCTGCGTTGATTTTTGTAAGCCCTTTCAACTTTTATCAGCTTTGGGCATTTATTTCTCCCGGCCTAAAAAAACTCGAAAAACGCTTTGTGATTCCTTTTGTTCTCTCCTCTTCCATCCTGTTTATTACCGGTGCCGCATTTGCATATTTTGCGGTTTTCCCCATTGCATTTCGATTTCTCATCAGTTATGGGGGCTCATCGCTTACGGCACTTCCATCTATCAAAGCATATCTGTCACTTGTAATGAAACTGATCTTAGGATTTGGATTGGTTTTTGAACTGCCTGTTGCAACATTTTTTCTTGCAATTTTTGGAATAATAGATCATAAATTTATGATAAAAAACTTTGCATATGCCATTCTTATAATATTTGTTATTGCGGCTGTTTTAACTCCTCCGGATGTCTTCTCACAGTTTCTGATGGCTGTTCCTCTTATCGTCTTATATTTAATAAGCATAGTAATAGCAAAGCTTGTAAACAAAAAAAAGCCTGAGGAAAAAGAAAATGATACTTGATGCCGCTTTTATTTTTATCTTTGGACTTATTGTCGGAAGTTTTTTAAATGTTATTATCTACAGGACGCCAAAACATGAGTCTATTGTTACACCTGCATCACATTGCACGGTATGCGGAAGTACCATAAAATGGTACGATAATATCCCCGTCATAAGCTTTTTACTGCTTCGCGGCAGATGCAGAAAGTGCGGCGAAACCATCTCTGCTATCTATCCTGCCGTTGAAATAGTCACCGCTTTGATTTTTCTGATTTTCTATCTTAAATTTTCATTAACACTGCCGCTGCTGAAATATATTCTGTTTGCAGCGTTCTTGATAGCGCTTTCTGCAATTGATTTTTTTCACTATATCCTGCCGGATTTTCTTGCATATCCCTTAATGATAATCGGTTTATTCTTTACATTTTTTTTGCCTCCCTATACGGCATGGGCGCTGGTCTCTGCCGCAGCGGCTTCACTTTTTCTGTTTATGCTGGGGTTAGTCGTAGGAAAATCGGTTGGAAAAGAAGCATTGGGATTTGGTGATGTAAAACTAATTTTTGCCATATCGATTTTTCTGGGAATCAAAGGAGCGATCTTTACTCTCTTTTTTGGATCGATACTCGGAATCATAGCTGCTATTCTTATCTTTAGAAAAAAAAGAATACCTTTTGGCCCGTTTCTTTCTCTGGCTGCCATCTGTTATCCATTTTTCGGTCAGTCACTTTTTAACTTTTTACTGAGGCCGTTATAAAAGTACTGCAATGGAGTTTAATCGACAGATATCTATATAAAAGTTATCTCTTTCCTTTTCTTCTAAGTCTGCTTGCCATATCGACGATTCTTGTTCTTGGAAATTTTGCAAAATATTTTTCTGTAATATTTGCACCTGGCGCCGATCCGGTCAGCATACTTAAACTGACTGCATATATTACGATTTTTACACTTTTTTATGCGGTTCCAATGTCTCATTTAACCGGAATGCTTCTGCTATTTTCATACCTGGCAGCCAATAATGAATTTATCGTAATGAGGACAAGCGGTATAACATTTACCAGAATTATAAAACCTGTTCTCGTTATATCGGTCGCTATTTTCATAATCGAGTTTATAATAAATTTTTATGCCCTTCCTTACAGTAAAGGTAAATACAAAGCAACGTTGTTTGATATAACCAAGACAACGATTGCAGAATCTATTAAAGAAAAGATATTTTACAACAGAATACCCAACCTTGTTATTTATGCAGATTATATTGATAGTAAAGGAGCATTAAGAAATCTTTTTGTAGAAAAAAAAAATAAGAAGACAAAATCAATAATTTTTGCCGGTCACGGCAGACTGTTTTCACTAAAAAACTCGCTGTTCTTTAAGATATACAGCGGAACCATTTTTAATCCGGACAAAGAAATTCTGGAGGATTTCTCATCCATGAATCTAAAAATAGAAAATTTTAAGCCTTTCCTGCAGACAGACATTGCCGTAAATCCAAGCTATATGAATCTTGGTAAACTTATCAAATATCGTGCGGCATCGAACAAAGAGAGACTTCATTTCAAAATTTTCATAAATAAGCATATCGCATCCATATTATCGGTTTTTATTTTTAGCATAATTGGAATGTGCCTCGGAATTCACCTGCCCCGCTCAGGAAAATCCGGAGCATACGGTATAAGCCTGCTTCTTTTTATCATCTATTACATTATCATGATATTTTCGGGGAAAGCCGCAAATTCGCTTGGAATTGCTCAGCTTATGTGGCTTCCGGACATTATTTTTCTGATTATTGCAATAGTACTTGCTAAAATTACATTCGAAGAAATTTCTTTAGGACTTTTCCGAAAAAGACCGCAGAAAGTCCGGAAAAGATAGCTGCAGACAAGGCAAGCTGAAATAGTTTATCTATAAACAACGCCGGATAAGGATGATGAGTAAAAACGACCAAAATAGTTACAATCGCAACAAAAAGCAGCATTCTGATAATCGGCAGTTTTAGTCTCACTCCACGCTTAGTCAACTCTTTAATCAGCATAATAAGATTAACCGTTGCGCCTATGCTTGTACCTGCAGCAATACCTACATAGCCAAATCTGATTGATAAAATAATTGCAAAAATTATTGTCAGGACAACACCGATTATGCTCAGTCTGCTCGGGGTTTTCGTATCGCCTTCCGCATAAAACAGCGGGGTAATTATTCGTATAATAGAATATGCAAAAAGACTGGGAGCATAAAAAATTAGTGCATAATAAACCTTTTGCGTATCTATGACACTGAACGCCCCTCTTTCAAAAATAATTCCCGCTATAAGTTTTCCAGCTATCATGATAAAAAATGAAATGAGAAAAAACAGTACAATAAACTTAGGCAGCATATCCCGTGTTGATTCTCTTGCAGCTTCACTGGATTTTGAAGATAAATGCGGTATTAGAATCGTAGAAAAACTGATAGCTATAAGAGCAAGCGGAAGCTGAATGATTCTATTGGCATAAAATAGCGTCGAAATAGCTCCCTGCTTCAAAAAGCTTGCTATAATTGTATCGGCCCAGGTTGAAATCTGCATAGCTCCCGTTGCTATAAGCGCCGGAATCATTCTACTGCCTATAAGTTTCAGATTGTCGTTAATCCTAAAACTCAATAATAAAGGTATACGATAAATTAACGCTGCAGATAGATGCATTGCAAGCTGAATTATACCTCCGGCTATTATTCCCCAGCACAAAATAATAATCTGCAGATGAAAAATGTATGCTGTCAGAGCTGCCGAGATAATGGCAACATTGAGCATTATAGGACTTGCCGCAGGAATTAAAAACCGTTTTTTAGCATTAAGCGATGCGGCTATCAATACCGAAAAACCGATAAAAAACAGATATGGAAAACTGATTCGTATCATATCAAACGCAATTTTTGATCTTGCATGATCGCCTAAAATGCCCGGCGCCAGAACCGAAATCACGGCCTCGGGAAACAGAGCTCCGGCAGCGGAAATCAGCAATAGAAGCAAAATTCCTATACTGTTGAGCGATTTTGCAATTGATTCAAATTCTTTTTTGTCGGCTTTAGCGAGAATCGGCACGACAGATTGGGAAAGAGTGCCCTCTCCAAATAAGCGTCTTAAAATATTTGGCGCTCGAAGAGCAATAAAGAATAGATCGGTCGTACCCGTGGAACCAAAAATTGAGGCAATTATAAGATCTCTGAAAAATCCGGCTATTCTGCTTATTAATGTAGGTACCGTTACAACGATAAACTGCTTGCTTAGCGATGGCAATTTAGCAATCTCTACTGATTCTTCGATATCCTTGCAAGATAATCATCTTTGATGCCCGCCTCGCTGAATGCCGCCGCTCTCAGCTTGCAGCTGTCGCAATATCCGCAGGGAACAGGATCTCCATTATAACATGAATAGCTGTATGAGTAGTCTGCTTCATTTTTTTTGCCAAGCAGTATTATCTCCTTTTTTGATAGATGTATCAATGGCGCCAAAATTTTTATCTTATGCCCGATGCTGCCGGTTTTTGTACCCAGATTAATACTTTTTTCCATAGATGCTATAAAATCCGTCCTGCAATCGGGATAACCGCTATAATCAAGCTGATTCCATCCGCCTATTATCGTTTTTATCTCCTCTTTTTCAGCCAAAGCCGCCGCAACAGAGAGAAAAATCCCATTTCTAAACGGTACATAGGTTATCGGAATTTGTTCTCCTATGCGATTCACAGGAATATCGGGAATATTTATAGAAAGATCAGTCAGCGCAGACCCGCCTATCTGCGAAAGATCAATCTTAAAAATTATCTGCGAAACCGTACTAATATCCGATTCATTCAAAACTTTTTTCGACATCTCTATTTCAAGGGAGTGCCGCTGACCGTAATCAAAGGTTAGTGCAGTTATGCTGTCAAACCGCTTCCTTATACAGTATAACAGAGTTGTTGAATCAAGACCTCCCGAGAAAAGCAGCAATGCATTCATAATGAGACCACTGCGCAATAAGCGCATCCACAGAAGTCAAAGAAAGGGCAAGATTTAAAGATTAAAATTTGAGGGACTAACCGGTTAGTTTGAAAATTGTAATTTATTGAAGATTGCCCTTTATCCGGCTTCCCTATGGGCTTTATCAGGTTTCCCATATGCTTCGTTAAACTTCCTTGAATTAACCTGTTAATGCTGCGGAAGTTTGCCTTGCCTATAGAAAACCTGATAAAGCTGTGAAGGTGCTTATTGCGCAGTGGTCTCATAATCTTCCATTCTACACAAAATCATAATTTCATCAACCTTGTCGGATGTTTATTGCGCAGCGGTCTTAGCATCGTTCATAAATTAACAGAGGTATCCATAAATAACTGCGAAGGAATAATATTATATTGACATATTGAGTAAGATAGACTAAAAGATAAAGACTTATGAAAGAAAAAATGACAAAAATCAATATGGATAAAATTCATGATGAATTTTCGGAAACATTGTCTGTCTATTTCAAACGTATCAAGGAGATTGATCTGATATCCAGAGATAAAGAAATAGAGTTGGGCAAAAAAATACAACAGGGAGATAACGATGCGCTTAGAAAATTGGTGGAAGCAAATCTTCGTTTTGTCGTAACTATTGCACTCAAATACAAAAGATTCGGTCTGCCGCTGGTCGATTTAATAAGTGAAGGCAACATAGGACTTATTCAGGCGGCGAGACGTTTTGACCCGGGCAGAAATGTCAAATTTATAAGCTATGCGGTATGGTGGATAAGACAATCGATCCTCCAGGCATTGGCAGAAAAGGGATTTTCAACAAAAATCCCGCCCAAACAGATTACAAAATTAAGAAAAATCAATATGGAACGATCATCTTTTTTAAAAGAACATGGCAGAAGCGCATCAACGGAAGAACTTCAGGATTCTACAGGATTTTCCACAAAAGATATCGGGATGCTGACTAATATTCAAAAATATGCATACTCCCTCGATGATAAAATTACACCGACGTCTGATGACAAATTTATAGACTTCATCAAAAGTGATCTGAAATCAGCCGAGGATCAGGCGATTATGAAATCGGCAATCTCCAATATGACAAAATCAATCAAGCTTCTTCCCGAAAGAAGCCGGATGATCTTGACCAGAAGATACGGACTTGACGGCAAAAATCCCGCCACATTAAGGGAAATCGGGGAAAATCTAAAAATCAGCAAAGAACGCGTCAGACAGATTGAAAACGAAGCCATTAACAAACTGAAAAATATGATGTCCCTAAATGACAAAGAAATATTATAGGATACTTGAAATTCCTGATAATTCATCAAAGAGCGAAATTCACAGTGCATACATACGACTTGCCAAAAGATATCACCCTGATGCCGGCGGCGATATAGAAAAGTTTTTAGTCATGCAAGAGGCCTATAACAATATTATTAAAAACTCAACCAAAATAAAAGCAGATAAAGACAAAAAAATGGAAGTTGCCGCGGCACATAGCTTGTATAAGCGGAAAATGTACACCAGAAGCAGCGCCATTCTCAGAAATTACCTGCTGAATAACAAAAATGATATGGCTGCCAATTTGTTGTATGCAAAAATAATGAAAGAATTCGGCAAGCTTCATGATGCTGAAGAGTATTTAAAAAAGGTTATAGATGAGGAACCGTACAACATTCACGCATTGCTGGAACTTGCCTCTATTTATAAAAATATAGGCCTTAAGAGCCGTGCAGCAGCTGTATTACAAAAAGCAATCAAATGGGATCGAAATAACAAAAAAGCATTAAAAATGCTTGAGGAATTAAACAAGCACCAAACTATTTCTCTAAAGACACTTTTCCGCAAGAAAAAAAAGGCGTAGGTTTGTATATAAAAAATATTTTCCATCTGCTCAAGACTCTGATGATACAATATGGATCTGTAAAAAAAATCGCCCTCGGTTTTGCAACAGGAGTTTTTATATCTATTACACCTACCTTTGGATTTCATATGATTTTAGCAGCCATATTTTCAACAATTTTCAAAATCAACAGAGCATCTGCCATTTTAGGAACCTGGTTCAATAATCCCTTGACCACACCTATAATTTATTACATAGACTACAAAATAGGCGCTTATATCGTTGATATCAATGGTGCTGCATTTTCATTAAAACCGTTTACCATGGAGCATTATCTTTCGCTGAGTTCAGCTATCTTGATTCCTGTCTCCATTGGAAGCATTGTACTGGGTGTTCCCACAGCAGTTATCTGTTACCTGATTATAAAATTTTTTCTAAAAAGACACTTCAATAAGTTGACAGGTATTTAAAAAAATTAATCGCTTAATACAAAACCCCAGTTTATTCCCCTGATAACATAGTGTATCATAGACAGAATAGTCAGCAAAGCTGTGATGAAAAACAGTGTCATCAAGCCCGGGAACTGATATTTTATCCTAACAAGTGCAGCCACTATGGTTAATATCTGGAAAAACGTGTTAAGCTTACTTATATGAGACGGTGTTAATTTTTTCCACGAAGATTCGTCTATCGGAATCCCCTTGATAAAACGTATAATGGCGATTAATGCTATACCTGCTACAAGTATACCATCTCTGAGAATTACAATAAGTGCAATCCATACAGGCACACTGCCGCGCATATAAAGTGCAAGGAAAAGGGAATCGATCAAAAATTTATCGGCCAAGGGATCAAGCAGTTGACCTACAACTGTTCTCTGATTAAGCATTCTTGCAAGCATCCCGTCAATCATATCACTAGCGGCTGCAATTGACATCAAAATAAAAAACAGATAAAAATTGTTGTGCGACAGCGCTATCAGAATGAATGGCGCCAAAACGATTCTAACGGATGTAACTATATTCGGGATCATAGACTAATGCACTGTTTTAAATATTCTTTTCCATCTGACATTAAACGGGTCTCCATTTATGTCGGAAAAATATATAAATAAGGCCTTGCCTACCAGATTTTTTTCAGGCACATATCCCCAAAATCTGCTGTCATATGATTCATCCCTATTATCTCCCATAACAAAATAGCTCTTCTTTGGAACAATTATCGGACCCCAATTATCCCGTGAACCAAAACGGCCGGCAGGCATATTGGGAGGATCTATCTGATCATCAGTATGCTGAACAAACGGTTCATTAATCAGCTTTCCGTTACGATACAATCTTTTATTTATCATTTGAAGCGTATCGCCGGGAATTCCGATGATTCTTTTGATAAAATAGATTGATGGATTGACAGGATATCTAAATACCACAATATTATCATGTTTCGGTTCTCCTATAGGTATTATTTTCACATCAATAATCGGCAGTTTTATTCCATAAGCAAATTTCTCTACAAAAAGATGATCACCGATTAGCAGCGTCGGTATCATAGAACCGGAAGGAATTTTGAACGCTTCCACAACGAATGTTCTTAAAAACAGAGCTATGATAAGTGCCCAAACAATTGATTTGATATTGCTGATCCATTTTTCCTTAGTCAGTTTTTTCATTTTATCTCCTTAACAATGTAATAAATGCTTCGGTTGGTATTAAAACCTTTCCAAGCTTTTTCATTCGTTTTTTCCCTTCTTTCTGTTTCTCGAGCAGTTTTCTTTTGCGCGTTATATCGCCTCCATAGCATTTCGATGTCACATTTTTTCTCAAGGGAGCTATGCGCTCCTTGGCGATAATTTTACCGCCTATCGCCGCCTGAATTGATACCTCAAAAAGCTGCCTGGGGATTAAGGCTCTCAGTTTTTCCAGTATTTCCCGACTGCTGCTGTAAACTTTTTGTCTTACCGAAACAAAAGACAGAGAATCCGTTTTATTTCCATTTATCAGTATATCGACTTTTACCAAATCGCTCCGTTGTTCTTCGTGCTGCTCATAATCAAAACTTGCCATGCCCTTTGATAACGATTTCAAGTTATCATAAAAATCGGTAATTATTTCGGAAAGAGGTACAGTATAAACAAGTTTTGCCTGCCTTTCGGTTATATATTCAATTTCTTTTTGTATGCCTCTTCGCTCATCAAGCAGTTTCATTATATTGCCTATGAAGCGAGAAGGCACAAGTATTGTAATTTTGACAATCGGTTCTTTTATAAATCTTATTCTGGACCGGTCATCAAAATCGTTGGGACTTACCGCATAGCCTTCCGATTCATCAGTATAATAGATATGATATGCAACAGTTGGAGATGTAACAACTATCGGTATGCCATGCTCTCTTTCAATTCGTTCTTTTGAAATATCAAGATGAAGCATGCCCAGAAATCCGCAGCGAAAACCAAAACCAAGGCTGTTTGATGTTTCAGGCTCATAACTGATTGCCGCATCGTTTAGTTTTAGTTTTTTAATCGCTTCCTTAAGTTTATCGTAATTTTCAGGATTCTCAGGATAGATTCCGGCAAAAACAATCGGTTTTGCTTCGGAATATCCTACTATCTTTTTCTTTGTGCGATTATTGCAGCGTGTAAGCGTATCTCCCACTCTCGCAAGAGAAATATCCTTTATACCGCTTGCAACATATCCTACCATTCCGGTGGAAAGCTCACCAATGGGAACCGGTTTAGGCTTAAAAACGCCTACCTCTGCTGCTGTCAGTTCTGTCATAGTACCCATCAAAAAAAGCTTGTCTTCCGGTTTGATGCTTCCATCTATAATCCTCGTAACCATAACTACGCCTTTGTAATTATCGTACCAGGAATCAACAATAAGTGATTTTAGGGGAGCTGTCTTATCACCGGCAGGCGGAGGAATCTGCTCTATGATTGATGTTATTATCCGGTCAACGCCCTTTCCGGATTTAGCAGAAATCTCTATTGCTTCGGCTGCATCTATTCCGATCATAGAATGTATCTGTTCCCTGCATGCTTCGACATCTGCGCTCTGAAGATCTATCTTGTTTATCACCGGTATCACTTTGCATCCTGCTTCAATCGCCATATACGCATTTGCAATTGTTTGGGCCTGCACCCCCTGCGTCGCATCAACCACAAGAAGGACTCCTTCGCTCGCTCTCAGAGCTCTCGATACTTCATAAGAAAAATCTACATGCCCGGGTGTATCAATCATATTAAGGTAATAATTTTCATTATTATACAGATATCGCATTAAAACCGTTTGCGATTTTATAGTTATTCCGCGCTCCCTTTCAAGTTCCATACTGTCAAGAAGCTGCTCTTTCATATCACGCTTTTTTACAGTTCCGGTAAGCTCAATAAGCCTATCCGCAAGCGTTGATTTTCCGTGATCAATATGAGCAATAATTGAAAAATTTCTTATGCGGGATAATTTGTTCAATACAGATCCCGAAGCATTGCTTTTTCATTGCAGCAGGAAAGCAGCGGGCATCTTGCACAATAATCCCATATTTTTTTGTCCGGAATCTTGCTGAATTCAATTAGATAAAAACCTTGCTTTATGAAAAAATCTACCTGATATGTTAATGCAAAAACCTGCTTCAGGCCTAATAATTTTGCATCATATATCAGACTTTTGACTAATTCTCCTCCAACCCCGGTCATTCTGGCGCTCTGAACCACGGCGAGTGATCTTATTTCGGCCCATTTTCTGTTCCATATATACAGAGACGAACATCCAACCGTCTTATTGTCATTTTCCGCCAGCTTGAATGTTCTTATCTCTGCGGCTATTTCATCTTTTGTACGCACAAGAAGCAGATTTCTCTGAGCCTCCTGCTTTATGATGTCATAAATTTTATCAACATCATGCAGATTTGCATTTTTAATAGTTAAATTCATAGATACTATTTCTAACCTCTTTTTAAAAAATTTCAACTACAGCTATTGGAAACAACCTCATGCTTTCATTGCTACATAGTTCTCTCTCGGATTCTCAAAATTGCTCCGATGCTTTTATTTCCAAACAAACCACTTATCATATCCTTATCAGTCAATTCTTCAATAACAATATGCAGGGGATATAAAAATAGAAATATTATCATAAATGAGAACGCTGCACAATAAACGCATTCACGGCAGCCTTTCTTTGAGATTTAGTAACATAGAGTTGTCTCCTGTTGAAAGTCTGTTCTTCATGCTATCTCCGAGTCTCCTCATTTTACTATTTTCATATAGATTGTTAAATGAGGCAACACGTAGAACTCAGAAGTTTTTCAACAACCTGTCAACATTTGACATAACTCCTTATTCTATTCGTATCAACTAAAACTGACAAGACCGACAGGCTTATTTCTCTGTCGTTGATTAAATATGAAAGTGTCTCTGAAAGCTATATGCGAATCTATAGAAGACAGACATTGAGAATAAGATTTGGTGATCTGATTTTGAAGACTTGAATGTATAGTTATCTTTTTATCTTTCCGAATAATCAAGATTTTTATTTCTTGCTTTTTGAACGACCAAAAATAAGGTCAGGCTGAGTAATAACCGTTGCAACCTATCTCGTTTCTTGCTTGGAGTGTATAAAAAGTGGAATACTTTCTCTTGCTTTTTGAACGACCAAAAATGAGGTCAGACTGAGTAATACCTGCCGCAATCCTGCTTGTCTTTTGCTTCACCTTCTGTGTTGCGGAAAAGGTTACAACCATATTAGGTAGCGCTCTTTCCCGCTCCTTGAATGCAAAGCAAAATGCTGCGCAATCTTACAACAGTTATCACTTAGTCTGACCTATGCAAAAAGTCGCCGCGATGAGAAAAGACTAAAAATCTCCTGCTTCAGCTAAAAATAGAAAACTCACAGTCTTTTCCAATTCTTAAAAAGCACAGCAAAAAAACAAATAATATTATAATATTTACCGACCAATCTCTCCCCTTTTGCTCAAACATCAGGGTAACTCTGAGGGTCATATACTCCCATAGCTTTAATACTCTTTTGCGCAGGCAAGGAGCAGGTTTCGAAGGCATAGCACAAGCATATGCCGAGAAGCTGCGACGAAGCATACGGGAAAGAATATAAAGCCCAAAGGGAAGATAACTCAGGGCAATCTAAAGCAATCTTTTTCCTCGAATTAAGCACCGCTAAGCCTTCGAAAAACAGATCACTTTATCTCGCTCCTGAGTTATCTTCTATGGAAGCATCCGGCCATCAGAGTTACCCTTAATTTTCTATACGCTTCATCAGAAGATTTTCTTAACATCTTTTCTCAAATGCGGAACAGAAGAAAAGAACAGGCAGGATGCCTGTGATACACTGAAGAAACTGAGATTGCTTCGCTTCGCTCGCAATGACGGAGGGGGAAAATGCTTACGATGACAGAGAGAAAATATCCAAGGCAATGACTTTTTCTTTCTGTCACTGCGAGGCCGAAGGCCGCGGCAGTCTCAGTGTATCATAGGCATCCTGCCTGTGGTGAGATACTTTGCGCGATGATGGAAAGGAAAATATTCACAATGTTCTTTATCTTATTCTCTTTGCCCGCATTGGAAAATCTACGTAAAGGAAATTGATCTATCTGCCTCTAAATCTTATACGAATCATAGAAGACAAATATAAGAGTAAGATTTGCTGATTTTGTTTTATATTGAGGCACGATTCCAATATCAAAAACCCCGAAAGGTTGCAAAATATTAGCTTTGACGCTATAATTAAGGTCTATGTAAAGGATTCTTGAATTATATCCATACTCACTCATCTGGGATATCCGGGAGGTGGAAATGCCGATTATACAGCAGGCTAACAAAAGATTTAATTACAATGATTATCTCAAATGGTCTGATGACCAAAGGTGGGAGATTATCGACGGCGAAGCCTATGATATGAGTCCTGCACCGAAGGTTAAGCATCAGAAAATCAGCTGGAATATAAGTAAAAAGATTTCATCTCAGGAAAAAAAACTAAAAGAGTGTGCACCATTTAGTGCTCCCACCGATGTTGTATTTGATGAGTATAATGTTGTTCAGCCTGATATCTTCGTAGTTTGCGATAAAAATAAAATTACTGAAGCTAATATCAAAGGTGCACCCGATCTAATTATTGAAATCGTATCACCTTCGACTGTTCTTAAGGATAAGCGCGAAAAAAAGACGCTTTATGAAAAATTTGGCGTTTCTGAATATGTATTGATTCATCCTGAGCTTGAATATGTTGAACGGTTTTATCTTGAAAACGAAAAATACGGTGCTGCTGACATTCTCAATTGGGATGAGGTGCTCAAGCTGAAGGCGTTCGATATAGAGATAAACCTGTGGGAAATATTTGAAAAAGAACTGCCGAAAAATGAGAAAAGGGATGATGAACAAATCAGCGGCAAATGAGATGAATAAGAGTTATGTCAAATGCAAAGACACGACCCCGATGTTTCGGTTCGGCCCGGCGCCTCGGGAAATACTGGAGTTTTTGAAATCCAACAAAGAAATTTTGAGAGTTAAATATGGAGTGTCAAAGATAGGTCTTTTTGGCAGTTATGCCAGAGGCAATGAAACGGAAAATAGCGATATAGACTTTTATGTGGAGTTTTATGACAAATCTTTTAGAAATTTGTCAGATTTATATCTGTTTCTGGAAAATAAAATGGGAAAGAAAGTTGATATTGTAACCGGACACAAAAGAATGAAAAAGGCATTAAAAAACAGTATAAACAGAAATATTATATATGCATAAAGAAGAATTGTTATCGCTTGCAGATTTTATTATTGAAAGTATCAAAATTATAAAAAGGAGATTTGACAGCATTAAAACTCCAGATGACTTTTACGCGAATGATAGAAATCTCGACCTGTTTGATGCTATATGTATGAGATTGCAGGCAATCGGCGAATCAATAAAAGGCATAAACAAAATCGATAATTTGCTGCTTCCTAAGTTTGGTGACAAGAATTACTGGAGCAGTATAATAAAAATGAGAGAGATCATTTCTCATCGTTATATTGATATAGATGCTGAAATAGTTTTTGATATATGCAGGAATGAAATGGATAAATTATTGATAAAATCAGAGGCAATAATGAAAAGTTTGGAAACTGAAGGGCAAACCGGTGAATAGCAAAATAGATGAGAGTTTTGTCAAATGCAAAGACACGACCCCAAAAGATTTTACTTGTTCGTGGATAAAAAAATTAATTTTACAAGCCGCAGACGACATAAAAATAGTGAAGGTTATACTGTTTGGCTCTCGCGCAAGAGGTGATTATAATAAATATAGCGATTGGGACATACTTGTTGTTGTGAAAGACAAAAAAAACATCAAAGAAAAGCAAAAACTTGCAAAATCAATAAGAACAATATTGGCTCGATTTTTAATCGACTGCGATGTGATTGTGAAATCAGAAAAAGAGTTGGACTATTACAAAAACTTTATCGGCAGTATTACCAAAGAAGCATTGAAAGAAGGAATCAAGCTGTGACAGATGAAATATTAAGAAAATGGCTGATAAAAGCATTTGAAGATTACAGAACCATTGAAAATGAGTTTAAACTTTCAAAAAAAGAGGTAGTAACAAGCTCTGTTTGCTTTCACGCTCAACAATTTGTTGAAAAATTATTAAAAGCTTATCTCTCTAACAACGGTATTGAATTTGGAAGAACACATAACCTTGAGTTTCTTTTGCAATTATGCAAGAATATTGACGATAATTTTAAAAATATTGATACTAAAAATCTTTCATATTACGCTGTTGAGTTAAGATATCCGGACGAGTTCTATATACCTACATACGATGAAGCGAAAGAATGTTTTGAACTTGCTAAAAAGGCAAAAGATTTTATTTTAGAAAAGCTTAATGTTATTGAAAAAGATTTGAAATCAAAATGAACTTGCGGGAGATATTTGAGAAAAATTGCATAAAAAGAGGAAAAACCGGTGAAAAATAAAATAGATGGGAGTTATGTCAAATGCAAAGACACGACCCCAAAAGAAAGGATGTATCTATGCTGACAAAAATGACCTTGATTTATTGGAAATCTGACAAATTTTGGCTTGGTAAATTTCTTGAGCACCCTGAAATTATGACTCAAGGGAAGACATTGGAGGAATTGGAGGCGAACATCAAAGATGCGTATCTAATGATGGCAATGGATGATGTGCCTGAGAAACATGAGATAAAAGAAATAGTTTTGTGAAAAGAAAGGCATTCATCAAGTATCCGGAAGATAGGAATTTGAAACCAATGGAGGGAAAAATGCTGCGTAGAATTATTCACGCAATGATTTATTATGGAGATGAGGGGGGATTTGTAGCTGAATGTATGGAAATCGGCGTGGTTACTCAAGCAAACAGCCTGGATATGGCGCTGAAAAACCTGAAGGAGGCGGTACAGCTCTATTTTGAAGGAGAACAATCCGAATCCCTTGGTTTTGTATCCAATCCAATATTGGATATTCACCTGGAAACCGAGGTAGCAGATGAGCCGGTTGAAACAGCTTTCAGGTAGTGAGGTTGTGAAAATCTTTCTATCGTTCGGCTTTCAAAAATCGTCTCAAAAGGGAAGCCATACGAAGCTGAAAAGAGTGTTATCGTCCGGAGAAAAGCAGATACTGATAGTTCCTGCGCATTCTCATCTTGATAAAGGAACATTGCGGGCAATCATAAGACAAGCGAGCAAGTTTGTTTCCATTGACAAACTTGAAGAAAAGTTTTATACAGAGTGATACGGTCAGAGAAAATGGGACAATCGGTCTATTTTACGCTAACCGATGGAGGGAAAAATGAGAAACAGATTCAGAATTTTGTTGATAATGATTGCCGTATTGATAGCTGCCGGCATAGGTATCATTTCTCCTGATAGTGCATTTTCAAAGATGATCTATGCGAATGTATCAAATCGTACGGCTATGGAGCCGGTTATGGTAGTTGGAACTATTACGGATATTGGCAGGAGCGGATGCAAAATCAAGGTAATGAGTGAAAGCTACAGAAACGATACGATAGAGCTGAACGGAAAATGTCCAAATAACTTAAAAAAAGGCGAAAGAGTTTTTGGCGCATTTGACGGGAAAAATTTCGTATTTATGAGAAAAAGAGGTCTACTAAAATGAGGAATAAATTCAGGATTTTGTTGATAATGGCTGCCGTATTGATGATTTTCGGAATACGGGCTTCCGTTGCAGTTGCCGATGGAGGAGGCCAATATTGTGCAGCACCGCCGTTTATACAGACAAATCTGCCGTCTAATATTATGCTTGTTTTGGATTATAGCGGGAGTATGAGTTTTTTTGCTTATCCAGGTGACACAAACAACTATAGCGCAACTAATACTTATTATGGTTACTTTAAACCTGATAAAATGTATGAATGTAGTCAGTGGTCTTGGTCCAGGTCCAGGTGGTTGCGGGTAAAAGAATATTTTTGCAGTGGTCATTGGTCAATTGATAATAATGCCGCATTTAATAATTCTAATAACGAAACAATTAAGTATGACGCTTCATCAAATATTTATAACCCTTACGGTTCTTATTATTATTTTACTAATGAAAGAGATTACAGTG
>CAJVZA010000001.1 GCA_913009315.1 uncultured Hippea sp. | reverse complement strand
TTTTGGAGAAAGTAGAATGATCGGGTACCTTATCATCTAAACTTAAACCTGTAAACCATCTGTATCCCAGATGCATACTTACCTCTTCGCATAGTCTTCTTTCCGAGGTAATGCCATACAGATAACCTACAAGAAGCATTCTCAGCAGAACCTCCGGATCTACAGATGGTCTGCCTGTATTGCTGTATAGATGCTTTGTCTGTTTGCGTATGAAAGAGAGATCAATATATTTATTGATCAATCGCAAGATATGATTCTCCGGTATCATATCTCCTATATTGATATAGTAAAACAGAGGAGATTGTTTTGTCTTTTTTCCCATCATAGTAAGATAACTCCTTAAAGATAATAATAACGGTTTCATAACTGAAACCGTTATTATTATACCACTTTAAGTGATTAAATACAATAGGACGAATTGCCTCATCCAAAATCTATCTGAAACGGTATCGTTGACTCATTTAAAAATCTATCTGAAAAACAGTAAAATGAGGAGGCTCACAGATGACAGAAAGAGTAGATTTTTTGGCAGGAGGTAATCTTATGTCCCTCAGTCTAAGGGAAAGAAAGGCTGCTGTGAGGGAGGTATCCAAAAGATACCAGAAGGCATCCAGGAAGGAGAAGGGAAAGATATTGGATGAATTCGTCAAACTCACAGGCTACACAAGGTGTTACAGCTCGTATGTCTTGAGAAGTTTCGGCAAAAAGATAAAGATCAATATCAATGGTAAAAACATCATTTTACTTGCCGATAACAGAATAAAACAAAGAAGGAGGAACAACAGGAAATATGATGAATCGGTATTGAAGGCACTTAAATATCTATGGCGGTTATCAGATTATCTCTGCGGAAAAAGAGTTGCAGAATATATAAAGGAAACACTTCCGGTTCTTGAAAGATTCGATGAGATAAAGTTGGATGAGAATACGAGAAATAAACTGATGAGCATCAGTCCGGCTACAATCGACAGGCTGCTTAAAAAAGAAAGGGATAAATGCAGACTAAAGAACAGAGGAAGAAGTTTAACAAAACCGGGAACACTTTTGAAGCATCAGATACCAATAAGAACATTTGCCGATTGGAATGAAAAGAAACCGGGATTTGTCGAAGTAGATCTTGTAGGACACGACGGAGGTATATTGAGAGGAGATTTTCTCTATACACTCGATGCGACAGACGTTCATACAGGTTGGACAGAAACAAGAGCAGTGAGAAACAAAGCGCAGGTATGGGTATTTGATGCATTAACCCATATAAGAAGGCGTTTGCCGTTTAATCTGCTTGGTATTGACTCTGATAACGGAAGTGAGTTTATCAACGGCCATTTGATGAGATATTGCGAAAGGGAGAAGATAACATTCACCAGATCCAGGCCATACAGAAAAAACGATAACTGTTTTGTTGAGCAAAAGAATTATTCAGTTGTAAGAAGAGCTGTAGGATACCTAAGGTACGATACAGAGAAGGAACTGAAGACAATCAACAGATTGTATGCAATATTGAGACTTTACACGAACTTCTTTCAACCGTCTATGAAGCTCATAGAGAAAACGAGGACAGGAAGCAAGGTTACCAAGAAGTATAGCAAACCCGCCACCCCATATCAGAGGATAATTCAATCTAATGATATATCCGAATCCGTAAAGGCATCGATTATGAAAGAATACGAACAACTAAACCCTGCCGCACTGAAACGGGAAATAGATAACATTCAGAGGAGGCTATGGAGACAATACAGTGACAAGAAAAGAGGCGAACATACTGCTGTAAAACCAAACGATTTCGTATATAATTTGAATGAGGCAACGATATAACTTTCGAATAGATTTTTAGATGAGGCAACACGGAGAACGAATATACCCTTTTATTTTATTGTTGACTCAAAATGGTAGATGAGATTGTTTCGTCACTCTATTCACAACAACAACATTTATCAACAGGCTGCAAAGACACGACCCCAGAGACAAAACAACGCTGCAGTTCAAAGACGAGATTGCCGCGCTTCGCTCGCAATGACGGAGGAGAAAATCAGGCAAGGCGATGTTATTTAAATTTTGCGATAGTAACTCCATCTCCGCCTTCCTTGGGTTTTCCCATACGAATATCGGCAATAAAATCACTTTTTATCAGTATCTCCGACACCATCTTTTTTAGCGCGCCTGTGCCTATTCCATGAACAATTACCACTGTATCGGCATCATTCAAAATTGCATTATCCAGGAATCTGATGAGTTTCTCTTCGGCTTCGTCTATATGCATTCCTATCAGATTGCATGAAATTTGGTAGCCGGTCTCCTGGTAAGTTACGCTTATCTTTTTTGTTGAGGACTTCGGCTGCGATGCCGCTTTGATTGCCTCTTTTTTGTCTATCCATATCTCTTTGCCGGAACTGATTATCTTCACCTTGTTTGTCTTGATCTCAGCTATTTCTCCCCGAATGGAAGTTCCTTTAATTTTTGCCGCCTGACCGACAGAAAAATTTTCAGTTTGAATGGCCGCGTCGGTTTTTTCCCTGCTCATCTGCTTTAGTGCGGCGATTTCTTTATGAATTTCAGGCATATTTTTAAGTAATCTGATCTTCTGTTCCGATTCTTTTATGATACGCTCAATCTCACACATCTTTTGCTTACGAATCTTTTCTTTTTCCTCTAACCATCTTTTTCTTTCCCCGAACAAAATTTCAGATTCTTTTCGTTTCCTTTCGATTATCGTTTCCAATTCATTCAATTTTTGTTTATAAATATCAATTTTTTCAATTAACTCCTTCGTTAACCCTGTTCCTGCAGATATATTGTTTTTTGCAGCTGCCTCAACTATTTCTTTTGGAAGAAATCTGCTTGCAATATCAAATGTGTGGCTTTCGGAAATCTTTCCATACTCAAGTTTATATGTGGACATAAGCGTGCGTCTATCAAAATTTACTCCTGCAATTTCTATGTTTTCCGGAGCACTTGTTGCCGCCCAGAGGGACACTCCTGGAAGATGAGTTGATGAAACGAAATGAACTCCTTTTTTCAGAAGCGATTTAAAGATGGATATTGCAAGGCTGCCTCCGGCTTCAGGATCAGTTCCCTCTGTTATCTCATCAATCAACACAAGTGATGAATCCGTAGCATTTTCAAATATATCTTTTAAATTTACAAGTTTACTTGAAAAGTTGGATAGCGATTCGACCATATTCTCCTTATTTCCGAATATTGTAAAAATATTGTCATAATCGCCTATCCAGCTGTTTGCTTTTACGGGAATCGGTATCGAAGAATAGAATGCGAGGACGGAAAGTCCAATCGTTTTAAGCAGCACCGTTTTGCCTCCGGCGTTTGGTCCGCTGATGACCATTCCGGCCTTGCTGATCTGTTTTATGTCATTAGCAACAACATTGCTTTTTAATGAGACAAGAAGCGGATGTCTCGCGCCATCGAGAAAGAAGCCTTTTATCTTTTGCCTGTATTCGGGAAGCATACAGCCGTATTTTACAGCATATCTATAGAAAGCATTGATTTTGTCTAATGTTCCGAGATACTCCGCAAGCTTTTTTAACTTATCACTGTTATGTCTGATTTTCTCGGTCAACATGTACAATATCTTTAGTTTTTCCTCTCTTTCTTTTGCCCTTAACATTGCAAGCCGGTTGTTCAGCTCTATTGTTTCATTCGGATCGATAAACAGTGACGCTCCCGAGCCGGAAACATCGATCAGCATTCCCTTAACCATGTGTCTTTTTGCCGTTTTTATTACTATGCAATATCTATCCTGCCTTATTAAAACATCATCGGTTGCCGTGATATCCGATTGTTTGAGTCTTCTTATGAGACTATACTGTTTCTGATATATTGTCTTTTTTAGACTTTCTATTTTTGAGATTATTGATGCGAGTTTTTCTGTTGCGTCATGCCTGATTTTTCCGTCTTTAATTATAGAGCTCAAAATTTTGAGATTATCAACAGGCTTAAGCTGCTCCAGAAATTGATGCGCTCTTTTGTATTTCTCATCACAGTCAATAAAAATCGAACCTATTACCGATTGGAAATCGATAATCAGTTGAATTTTTTCTGGATAAAGCACCCCCGTTTCGGATTCTTTAATGATGGGAGTAATGTCTTCGATCGGCGGTATATTAAGATTCGTATTTTCTAAAAGACGAAATAGTTCGTCAGTCAGTTGAAGATTATCAGAAAGTCTGTCCCGATTAAATACGGGCTTGCTATTCATTATCGACATTCTTCCGTACACGCTCAGAGCAAAGTTTGACAGATAGCTGATAAATTCGCTATAGTCTAAATCCTGAAGCTGTTCTTTATTCAATTGAGGTTATCTGTTCTTTTGCCAGCCTGTCGCATAGTTCGTTAAGTTCATCCCCGCTGTGCCCTGAAACCTTTATCCATCTAATATTATGTTTCGCGTTAAGAAATGATAGCTTTTCCCATAATTCTTTATTTTTCACCGGCTTTTTTCCGGCGGTTCTCCAGCCGTTTTTTTGCCATTGTTTTATCCAGCCGGTAATTCCGCCTATTAAATATGCAGAGTCTGTGTACAGTTTTATTTCGCATGACTCCTTAATAATCTCCAAAGCCTTTAAAGCAGCCGTAAGTTCCATTTTATTGTTTGTTGTCTTTTTTTCAAACCCTTTTACAATTTTCCTGCTGTCTTTGTATTTTATCACGGCGGCATATCCGCCCCTGCCCGGATTTCCGCTGCAGGCTCCATCGGTATAGATTATTATCTCTTTTATTTGTTTATTATTCATGGTCATCTATGATAATCGAGTGGAAAATATTTTCAACAGCTTATAAAATTGTGCGATTTGACTTGATTTTTATAATAAATTACTTTATACCAAGAAAGCATATGTTAAGTAAAAAGAAAAAGTCTGAAACTATCGGTGATTCTCATTAATTCTCTGCAATAAAGGCAACTTTGAAAAAACGAAGAGTGCCGGTAACAATACAGGAGGGAAAATGGCTAAAATTGATACTGTAAATTTGGCTGTATTAGTTGATGCGGACAATGCTCAGCCGACTATAATAAGCGGCCTTATGGCTGAGATAGCAAAATATGGAACGGCAAACGTAAAAAGAATTTATGGAGATTGGACAACTCCGGGTTTAAAAGGATGGAAGGACGTATTGCTAAAATATTCAATACAGCCTATTCAGCAGTTTAGCTATACCTATGGAAAAAATTCTACAGACAGTGCTATGATAATCGATGCGATGGATCTGCTTTACACCGACAAGTTCGATGGATTTTGTATAGTCTCAAGCGACAGTGATTTTACAAAACTGGCATCAAGAATCAGAGAAGCAGGTTTGATTGTTTATGGCTTCGGAGAACGTAAGACACCCGAACCGTTTGTTGCTGCATGTGATAAGTTTATCTACACCGAACTACTGCGCTTTGAGGATGATGATGAAGAAGAAGAATCGATCCGGCGCAAATCTGCAAATGAACTTAAACGGGATACGAAACTCGTGCGTTTATTGAGAAATGCTCTTGAAGCATCTTCCGACGAGAGCGGATGGGCGCATCTTGCAACAGTAGGTCGGAATATAGCAAATCAGACTCCCGAATTTGATCCGAGAAATTACGGCTATAAAAAACTTGGCGAACTTATAAGAGCCACTAAACTCTTCGAAATCGATGAAAGACGAGAGGGGGACAATCGTTCTGCAGTAATTTACATTAAGGACAAAAGAAAAAAAGATGTAACGCAGCTTACGTTAAACGGCAAGCAGGTATGAATATCAGAATAACGGTTTATGATTTTCAACCTGTCTGCAGTACGGCTATGCATCATAAATTTTCTTAAAAATAAAGTCGATAAACGGTAACAAATTAGAGATTCCTTTGCAATGGCAGAGGAATCTCTAACAGCGTTATATAGAAAAATATTTTGCAGAGTTTAACTGTTCGATACCTATAATTCCATGTTCTCTATACGGAAGAGCTTTGATGGAATATTTCGAAAAAGATTTTTTTATATCATGCATAATGTCAGGACAGCTGTTTGCGTCTGAATCGGTATAGCGATTCACGATAATGGTTTTTGCCGAAATTTTAAGCTCTTTTAATCCTTCCAATGTTCTAATGGTTTCGGCATAGGAAAGCTTATCTATGTTCATTACGATAAATATAGAAGAGAATTCAGGATCTGCAAAACGATTATAAATCATCATATTTTCTTTTTCTATTTTTTCAAGTTCGTTATAAACCTTGTCTGTATGATTTTTATCTTTTGATGACTCGTCCAAAAAAACAGGTTTCATATTTTCCAATGATTCTCTTATATCAACTATTTTTTTTCTCGCCTTCAGCAGCTTATTCAGCCATACGCGATTTATCACCGGAAGCGCCATAATTCGCAGCGCAAGACCTGTAGGAGGAAGGTCTATTATGACATCATCGTAAATATCTATGTTGACGAGTCTCCATATTGCCCTCAAAAGAGCATCCTCCTCGACACCAGGCGAAAACCTGAGAACATTCAAAGAACCGTCAAGGTTGAAAGCTGCAAGATACTTATATTGTCTCTTGATTTTGGCGGTTATCCGTTTCAGATATTCGTCAACGACCTTTTTGTAATCAATTTCGCAAGCATCGAGATTTTCAGCAATTCTTATCGGTTTATGCCCCAATTTAATGTCAAAAACATCGCCGAGATTGTGTGCAGGATCCGCCGATACAATCAAGACTTTGCGGCTTCTTGATAACTGCAGAGCATTTATTGCTGCATTTGTTGTCTTGCCTACGCCTCCTTTACCGAAAAAAAAGTAGATCATCCCATTAACATTCCGGCAAGGTCACCGAATATATCATCCATCGATGCATCTCTGATTTTCAAACGCTTTACATCGTTTTCCATGAACGGGAGCAGCCTGAGTGTTATTCCGGCCGGTGGAGCCGGAAGCCCCACCAGAAAACCGAAAAGTACCAGCGCAAATCCGGCTTCTCTTTCAGCGAGAACGAAGCGCAGATCATCTGTAGCTTTACTGTATGCTATCGATGAAAAGAGTTTCCAGATTGCTTTAAGTTCCATTATGCTGCAGACTGAGGAGATTTCTTCAATGCTTTCAAAAATGAATACATTAATACACCGTTAAGGGCTAGCATAACAACCACTGCCAAACTAATAATCCATCCTTGTGCGACAGATTTATGCAGAAATACCGGAATGACGGTAAATAGATACCAGAGGAGGGCAAGTGTAAGTGTAATCCACAAAAAGAAAGCAGGGGCAACTATGGCAATTTTATATCCCGTTGTTGTGTTTAATTCCTTGATAGCCCAAAGAGCCACAGTCAAAAGAGCTATACTTGCCAATGTTTGATTCGCTCCGCCAAAAGCAGGCCAGATAATTTTCCATGCTCCGCCCCATGCAAGCCATATTCCTATAGCTGCGGTTGGTATGGATCCTATCCATTTACTTGTTATAAAATCATGAAATGTACCTTCTTTCATTGGTGCCCACAACTCTGCCCAGGTAAATCGTCCAAGTCTGTTGCAGGTATCAAGCGTAGTCATAGCAAATGCCGCAACCCATAAACCGGCAAAAACCGCCATTGCATGAACAGGCAAACCTAAACCGGCCTTTGCTGCCAAACCATATGATTTTGTAAACATTCCAACGGGTCCGCCGGCAAATTTTAGTGTACTCGTATAATGAGCTCCGAAATTTGCTGCAGATGTGAGTAATGTCTTTGCATGTTCACCTAAAACGGTCAAACCGAATGCCGCTATCGAACCAATAACTATCGTTGAAAGAAAACCTTCGGTAAGCATTGCACCTGCTCCAATCAATGCGCCGCTTGATTCCTTATCAAGCTGCTTGGAACTGGTGCCCGATGAAACCAATGAGTGGAATCCGGACAACGATCCGCATGCAATTATAAGAGGAATAACCGGCCAGAACGGGCTTGGTTTGCCTGCAACAACAGCTGCACTCCAGCTTGTGTATCCGGGCATAAGAAGATGACCGCCGCCGGTAAGACCGACAATTATTAGAGAGAGTCCGCCGACTGCAAGACCAAAATACAATATATATGAATTCAGATAGTCTCTCGGCTGCATAAGTATCCAGACAGGCAGAGCAGCCGCTATAATAATATAGATTAGAACGGCTATCATCCATGTGTGGAAAGATGCATTGATAGGATATAAAAGGCCGATCCAGATTGACAAAATTATGAGTATTAAGCCTATAATTGTGGCAATCGTGAAATTCATTTTTGCTTTGTAAGTCAACAAGCCCATTATAACGGCGGCTCCAATAAACAGAATAAAAGCTGTAGGAACCGCAGGTTCTTTAATGAATATTATGCCCATTACAGCACCAAATGCCGCAACAATCAGTATCAGCGTTACGAAAATAAACCAGCTGAACAGATATCCGGTACCTCTGTTGGTGAGTTCTCCGGCAATCCATGCGATCGATTTGCCTTTCTTTCTTACCGATGCCATCAATGAAAGGTAATCATGCACCATTCCAATAAATACGTTGCCGAACCATATCCACAAGATAGCCGGAATCCAGCCCCATGCGAGCGCAATCGCAGGTCCGATAATAGGAGCAGCACCTGCTATGGAAGCAAAATGGTGACCGAATAAAACCCATTTGTTTGTAGGTACATAATCAACGTTATCATTAAGAACCACAGCCGGAGTTTTTTTCGAATCATCAATTTTAACCAAATTTTTGGAAATTCCTTTGCCGTATATCCTATATGCAGCAAAATAGATAAGCAAAGCCAGAATAATCAGGAATGCGGTATTCATATTCACCTCCTAAAGTTAATATTGCCTGCATCGCATTCGTCTTGCAAGCAAATCTTATTTCGCAGAACCGAACCCATTAAATTAATTCAGATACCCTCCTTAAGTTCTATATAACACAATAGGTTAGTTATAAAACCTTTTGTTGTCAAGCCGTAATAAACTTTTTATTAACCGCCTATCTCCAAATTGCTTTAGACAACAGAAGCAGATATGGAAATTCTCACGGCAAAGAACATCTTTATTGCTTTTCCGCAAACTTGAATATATAATTGCCGAATGTTATCTCGAGAGCTCTATTTTATAGGCATAGTTTTACTGGCAGGCGTTGCATCTCTTGGATTCTTCTGGGGCAGAAGAAAAAATCTCAGTATGGCACGCAGAATTGGGAAAATTACCGAAGAATTTTTGAAACCTGTTGATCAAAATTATGTATGGATCGGCGGTGAAATCGGTTATAAAGCAAGTTACATTCTCAAAGACGGTTTTGCCGGGAAATGCCGCACGATGTTAACGCTTCTTCCGAGACAATCACCTTTTTGGATTCCGATATCATTGTTGTTAACAAGATACGACAGATTTTTTATGAGCTACATCTTAGAAAAACAGCTTCCCTGTGAAATGCATTTTCGTAAAAAAGGCACATGGGGTTATGATAAAAAGATATATGGGGATTTATTCAGGAAAGAAAACATTGCCGTTGGAAATGTCACGTATATTATGCATAAAAAAGGCAATTGCTCTAAAATAGACGAAAAGGTGATAAAGTTCTTGAAACAAAACAGATCAATAAAAAGCTGCAGCATCTATAACGACGGCAAAAAAACAGTAGTTGAATCGATGATTACACCAAAAACTGCTACAGTAAACCTGTTTCTAAAAGGTTTTTCTGAGTTTTGCAAAGATTTGTAAATATTGTGTTATAAACGGGATTTGTTTGGATAATAAAAGCGCCCATGTTGCCCATAAATGATCACTTCTAGTCCCGAATGCCGCCTGTGCGTTGCAGATTGCAGGCAGTCAGGCAATATAGTTCTGCTGCTGTCCTCAATTTACGTCTTGATAGACTGGACTCTCAATCTGAAACGCTTAGAATTAATAGATGTATCTTAAAGCAAAAAAATTGCGGGAAGGTGATAATTATGAAAGAGATAACAGTCAGAAGGGAACATTCGCTTTGCGAACTATGCGGATGGTCGATGCTCTTTTTTACGGTAACAAAGGCGTTTAAACGAATCAGAGGCGTGGAAGGCGTGGAAGGCGACTATGAAGGCGCAGCATGGACTATTCGATATGACGGCGAAGATCAGACAAAAAAGCGCATTGATAAAGTGATAGATGATATGGGGTTTACCCTGCAATAAAGCGTTAAATCGGAATTGCGCATAGACAATACTTCGCATCGATAGAAATTACCGGCATCGATAAATTGAATGTATGGCAATAGACTGAACCGGAATAATGAGACCGGCTGCACAATTAAGGGCAGCTTTATTAATTCCGAGCGTCTGAATTGAGAATCCAAATTCGATATGAGGTGCAAATTACAGATAATGATGGCTCCGCTGCCGCCTAATAATTTGCAACAAACAAAGAAACTATTTGAAGTTCAAGATAGTCTCGCTTATCGGCTATCCTTGATTTAACCTATATAAACACATTGCCGGACAGGATTGACCGGAAAATGCAATAGGGAGGTCGTATGAGATTTGGTATTCCCAGAGAATCCGAAAGCAGGGGTTACCTGAGGGAAGGCAGAGTTGGGCTTACCCCGGCCGGGGTAAGAGAATTGACAGAACAGAATATATCGGTTTTTGTGGAGAGCAAAGCAGGGCTTAATTCCGGTTACACCAACGACGATTACAGTAAAGAAGGCGCAAAGATCGTCTATAGTACTCAAGAGTTATATGGACGTTCTGATGTGATTCTCAAGATAAAAAGACCAACAGAAAAAGAGCTTGATTTTATACCTCAAAATTGCGTAATATGTGCGTTTTGGCATCTTGTAACCGCACCTAAAGACTATATTGAAAAGCTTATGAAAAAAGGTATCACGGCTTTTGGTTATGAGTTATATGAAAGTAAGCCGAATTATCGTCCAATTCTTGCTTCTCAAAGTAAGATTGCCGGCAGACTTACTTCTCAGATAGCAGGTAAATTGCTTGAGTCGGGCAGCAATTCTTTTGGGAAACTGCTTGGGGGAATACCTGGAATTCCGCCTGCCGATGTTGTAATTATAGGAGCAGGAACGCTTGGAAGTTATGCTGCCGAAAGCTTGTCCGGAGCGGGCGCTACAGTTCATCTGCTCGATAAAAATGCTGACAGATTGGAATATGTTTCTCATTTTATGAATGGACGCATCATTACTTCAGTAGCAACTAAACATGCAATCGAAAGATATATTAAGTTTGCTGATGTCGTTGTGCTGTCTGTTCTTGTTCCCGGAGATATTCCACCTATTATTATTGATAAACAAATGGCCAGACGGATGCGCAGGGGAACGGTTGTGATAGATTTTGCCATTGATCAGGGCGGCGCAACGGAAGTTACAAGAGCAAGAGGCGCTCATATAGATCCTTTTGTTGAAGATGGCATTACATATCTGTCCATACCGAACGCTCCGGCAATGGTTTCGAGAACAACATCCAAAGCACTAACACTTGCTATTATTCCAATTTTGAGATCTGCTGCTGATTTAAAAGACAAACTTTACCATGCATGTTATATATACAATGGGAGAAGGCTATGAATTGGCAGTCTATCTACAAAAGCGGTATTGTCAGCGCCGATGAAGCTGTGAGCTCCATAAAATCGGGAAATCTGGTATATGTAAGCGGAAACGCCGCTACTCCAACCGTTTTGCTCGACGCTCTCGCAAGACATGCAGATTCCGATCAATTAAAAGATATAACACTTGCACACGCTGTACTTGCAGGCAGCGACAGGCTGAAGCAGTCAGAAAGAGACGGCAGGATAATACACAAAGCGTTTTTTGTAGGATCCGCAGACAGGGATGCGGTTAATATGCAGTTAGGCTATATTCCTATTCATCTTCACAGAATACCTGTAGCCATAAAGGAAAATCCTCCCGATGTTGCCTTGCTGCATACATCAATGCCGGATGAATATGGTTTTTTAAGCCTTGGCGTCGAGGTTCTGGCATCCAAAGCTGCCGCAGAATGGTCAAAAAAAGTGATATGTCAGGTAAACAGAAGGATGCCTCGTGTGCAGGGCGATTCATTTATACATGTTTCAAGCGTTGATCAATTTGTTGAGGCAGACGAATCAATTATAACACTTGATTCAAAAACATTTGGCGATGTTGAACGAAATATAGGACTCACTATTGCCGACCTCATAAAGGACGGTTCAACGCTGCAGCTTGGAATCGGAGCAATACCTGATGCCGTGCTATCTTCATTAGATGGTAAAAAAGATATCGGCATACATACGGAAATGGCTACAGAAGGAATAGTCAACGCCGTAGAAAAGGGAATAATAACAGGAAACAAAAAGAAACTTCACAGAGGGAAAATCATCTGCACATTTATAATGGGGAGTAAAAATCTTTATGATTATGTAAACGATAATCCCCTTTTTGAAATTCACCCCGTCGACTATGTAAACGATCCGTTCATAATAGCCCAAAATCCAGATACGGTTGCGATAAATTCGGCAGTATCGGTAGATCTGACCGGTCAAGTATGTTCTGATTCAATAGGAAGCTATATATACAGCGGCTTTGGAGGACAACTTGATTTTATCAGAGGTGCCACGGAAAGCGAAGGAGGCGTTCCGATAATAGCGTTCCCGAGCCTGGCAAAACATGGAACGGTAAGCCGGATCGTTCCAAACCTTCTGAACGGCTCGGGAGTTGTGACTACACGAGCAGATGTATGCTGGATAGTGACTGAATATGGTGCGGTAAATCTTTTTGGAAAAACTTTGAAGGAAAGAACTGATGAGCTGATAAATATTGCTCATCCGAAATTTAGAGACAGACTAAAATTTGAGGCAAGAAAAAGGCATTAAAGGCATACCGGGAATTTATTGAATTATGAGACCACTGCACAACAAAAAGATCCGGAATTGCAGGCAGAAGATTGATGCAATACTATCAATAGCTTAAAATAAGCGCTTTCTATCGGTGGACAACTTCTATTTGTTGTGCTAATATCTCTGCCGATCATGAAGATAAAAACAATATTCAGACTGCTTTCGGTTATTGGTCTGGCTCTTAGCGCAGGTGAGATTTATGGAATAGTTGTCTCATCGCCAATATGCAAAACCAGCGGATGCCTGATCGTAGGTCAAATTACACCTTTTGGGGATAAACCATTCGTAATTGCAGGGCTGATATTGTTCTCATTTTTTATAATCTCATCATTTTACAGTAAATTATCATCTTTAATTGATTTTGTAATCTCTCTGTCTTTAATTACCGAAGGTGCTTTACTTGGCTTTCAGCTGTTTTATATTCGTGATTTATGCACTATTTGTGTTGGAATAGCAATCATAATAGGTTTGATGTTTCTAATAAGATTTTTCAGAAAAGGCATCGACAGAACGGTTTTTTACATGGCTATTGCCGGTTTTGCAGCTCTAATTTTGTTGAGCAGAGTACTCTATATTCCAATCTGGTATCCTCCGCAGGGAACAAGTCTGATATATAGCTCGTCCTGTCCTCATTGCGACAATATTATACAAAAAATAAAAACCGGCGGCAAAGCCGTCAAGATGATAAACTTGAAAAAAGCAAGAGGTTTCCTTATAAATAACGGCATCAAGAGTGTACCGGTTCTGATAGTAAAGGATAAAAATATTCGACTGTTTATTGGGGAAAATCAGATCGCCAAACAGCTGTTCAAAAAAAATACCAATATAAACGGCAGCAAAATGCTTGATGAATTAAAGCTTGACAAGACAGACAGCTGCAATTTTGAAACGGATAATTGTGATTTGCCGGCACAATCATCGCCTTAACCTGTTAATATGGAAATATTGAATTGATTCTGCCGGCAATAACTCAATTAGTATCCACGGGGAATTAATGATAATTTTATCGATTGCAGCATTTATGGCAGGAATACTTTCCTTTACATCACCCTGCACTCTTCCGATACTGCCTGCCTATATGGCATATACCTTGAAGAGTGCGCAGAAAAACGTTATCGGTATGAGTCTTTCGTTTTTTATCGGATTTTCACTTATATTCAGCTTGCTCGGAATGAGTGCTACTACTATCGGCGGCTTTCTTAGAAGCAATCTGCCGGTTTTCTCTCAGGTAGCCGGAGTGCTAATATTAATTTTCGGCATTGGAATACTTCTCGGATGGGAATTCTCCGGCCTCAGGGTTAACCCCAAACGACCTGCCACTTATACAGGATCATTTTTTTTCGGAACTCTGCTGTCTGTATCATGGACAGCTTGCGTAGGACCAATTCTCGCTACAATACTTGTTATGGCATCTACTGTAAAATCAGCCTATCAAGGAGGAATCCTGCTGTTTATATATGGATTAGGTTTAGCATTGCCTCTTATGCTTCTATCAACATATCTTCAAAAGAGCAAAAGTAGTTTTATCTACAAAATTATGAAAGGCAAAGCATATGAATTTAAAATAGGCAGTAAAACAATTTTTATGCACACAAACAATTTGATATCAGGTTTTCTTTTCATAGCACTCGGGATACTGATACTATCAGGAGAGCTGACTGCAATAAATAATATAGGCGCCAACTTTGCACCCATCCAGAAGCTTCAGGATTGGAGCATGGATATTGAACAGTGGATTCTAAGTTTCTCGAAATGATTTTTCTTTTGAAACTATTGCGGGTCTGGTGCATCATAAGCAGCAATAAGGCAGTTATTTCAAATAAATTTAGTATGCCATACGTCTGAGAAACGATTATGAGACCGCAACCATAGTATCTATGGCACTTTTATCTGAATCTGTGCAGTGTTTGGGCGAAATCGGGTGTCCATTTTAAAAAGGTTGATATTTTTTATGACTTATTTTCTTTAAGAAAATCAGATACAGTTATAAGTCCTATTCCATCAACTATTTTCAATACAAGCAGATCATTATCGCCGGTGATAACACAATCTGCACCAGCACTTTTAGCACAATTAATAAATTTGTCGTCATCTGGATCTCTTGAATATTTACCATCATTAAGATTTTCTATAATTGTAAGATTATTTAGTAAAATTGGAATTATTTCCTTTCCTATATTTTGATTATATTTTTCAGTAAGCTCTTCAATAGTTTCTATGTATTCAAGAAATATCTCTTCTGTACAAACAACTTCCTATTTTCCATCAAAGCATTCTCTAAGAAGTTCCCTCGGTTTCCCGTTGAAAAATATCCCAGAAACTATGACATTCGTATCAATGACTATTTTCATTCTTTCCTTTTCTAACTGTTTCAATAGCTTTTTCTATGTCATCTTCCTTTAATCCCAGTTTACGCCTTACTTTATCTCCCAATGAAATTAATTTTTTGAATTGTTCTTTTTGAGGGAGCGTAATAGGTTTCAGTAAAATACTGTCTCCTTCCTGGATAACAATTAACTTAGTTCCAGGTTCTAATCCTAGTTTTTCTCTAATTCCTCGGGGGATTACTATTTGTCCTTTTGTGGATAGACTTGTTACTTCTAGAGTGGCCATCGTTAGACCTCCGTCAGGCTTCTTTTATAATATACAATAGTAAGATATTCTTACCTATAAGTCAAGTATAAAAATTAAAGCATTCCTTATAAAGATTATTCCTGTCAAAAAGATAACGCCGCAAATAACCGGCTAGTTGAGGAGCGTAGCGACGAAACCAGTCCGAATTGATTTGCATTGTTATGTTTTCGTCCTTTCAATCCAATAATTCGGTCTTTGATGCTGGTGCGCTACTACAATTATAAAAATATGATCTTGCTCAATAGAGTAAAGCATTTTGTAGGGGAAGCTGTGCAGAAGACATTTCCGAACATCACCTCGTTCCACAGACCATGCCTTTGGATATTCTGTAATTCTTTTTGCAGCCTTTCTGACCTCCTCTCTGAATCGCTTTCCAAGACCTTGAGATTTTATCTCGTAGAAATAAGTGGCATCATCAAGTTCTTGTTTCGCATACTTTGAAAATATGACCTTCATTATTCTTTCTTGAATATTTCCTCCATAGGGATCCCTACAAGATTACCTGAGCGATAGGCTTTTAGCCTCTTTTCTGCCTCTTCAACCCATATTGCATCAAGTGAACTGTCGGGTTCATCTAGACTCCTTATCAGACCTTCGACTACCATAAACCTTTCATCTGGTTTTAGTTTCAATGCTTTTTCTAGTACATCTTTGCTGCTCATAATATTTACCCCCTATTTTTCAAAACACAACGCCGAGAATAACCGGTTTCGGCAAGTGAAATGAGTCAAAATCGGTTCATTCGCTTGTTATGTGCATTTCAAAGCGATTCAATGTTTTATAAGCCAAAACACTCCCCTTACTCAATTAACAGCAGAAGTTTGCTCTGAACTTCTTCTAATACCGCTACAGGTGCTTTTTCTGCAAATGCTGCTTTTCTGACTTTCCAATCGAAGCTCTTGACCTGATCAGATAATACAACTCCATCTATCTTTTTAACTTTCAGCGGCACTTCGAAAGGATATCCTTTCACTTTACTGGTGATTGGACACGCAATAAGTAAACCGGTTTTTCTATTATATTCTTCCGGTGAAAGCACAATCGCCGGTCGTTTACCAGCTTGTTCATGGCCAGCCTGAGGACTGAAATCTAGCCAGATTACGTCCCCTCTTTTCGGCAGATAGCCGGCCATTACCAGATCTCCTTGCCGTACGGACCTTCCGTTTCTACTTCACCATGAATGTTTTTATCATTAATCTCCTCAAGGAGGTCATTAAGCAAGGGCTTTTTCTGAGGTTGAATGATGATCTTGTCTGACTCTTCATAAAGCTCCACTTCTGAGCCATTCTTAAGCATCAGCTCTTTCGCAATCATTTTGGGAATCCTTATACCGAGGCTATTGCCCCACTTCTGAATAGTCGCTTTCATACTATAAGTTTATACAAAGTTTAAACTGCTGTCAAGTATCAATGCGTATAACGCTCCGCATAACCGGCTGGCAATGGAGCGTAGCGGAATTGCCGTCCGGTGCAGCGCCTTGTTAGCTGCGACGCAGATGGGGGGCGTACTTGATCTTCAATTGCATTAACTGCTTGTTTTATTTTCATGTTGAGCTCGTTTGTCTCATCGCCTCTTGATGCATGTGCGGTACTTTTCATTTTCTTTCCAAAATCTTTATCAGTTTTGAAGTCCTCGCCACGCTGTGCTTTATCATCAACGATTGATTCCATGGCTACTTGCAGTTCCCTTGCATACTGCCGTAGCTCATCTGTCTTTGCTCGGATGTCACCACCCCAAAGCGCCTCTGCCTCAAGCACATGGGTTTCAAGTTCCTGTAATGCCTCACGCACAGGCTCCCAGCGGTTCCTGTACACATAGTTCAAAGCTTGTGCTTTTTGTTCTGCTGTTGCAGCCTGTGGGCATGGATAGTCTGATGGAAATTCCCCAGCAGCAACGAATGGAGCCCGACTATACTGAAGTTTATCTCTAACTCGATATGTAGCTTTCATTAGATTGCGAGCTACTTCAAACTCCGTTTTTCCGCGTAGTTCACGACTCCAGTTCTTCAGGCCAACTACCGCAACTATTGCAGTTGTTGCAGCAGCTGCACCAAGTAAAATATCCTTAATTGCAGTAATAATTTCTGGTGTCGTCGTACATACGCTCATTGCACCCAACATTGTTTTTTATACATATATTATACTTTTAGCATAAAATACTGTTGGATGTCAAGAGCCAAAGTCATATTATAACTTTAGCCTTTGTTTTAATAAGCATAATATGTCATAATTTGCATATTAACGGTATGTTTGTTAATTGCAAAAAATAATTAACTATGAAGGATTTTGAAAAATATCTGAGGGAAACAAGAATTATTATAGAAAGCAGGTTCCCTATTATGAGACTGCTTCGGCCTCGCAGTGACAGAAACGGGGGCAATTGCCGTCTCTTTTTTCTTGTCATTACGATTACTTCCACTTATCATTGCGAGCACAGCGAAGCAATCTCACCATAGGCAGGATGCCTGTGATACACTTAAGAAACTGAGATTTCCTCTTTCGCTTGCAATGACCTCTATTTTTCGTCACTGCGAGGCCGAAGACCGAAGCAGTCTCATTGCAATGACGGAGAAAATGCTCGCAACACCCGTTATACGCTAAGACTGCCGCATATTCTTCGGATGTTCGCAATATATGGAAGAGAAATCATCGCAACATTATTCTTTCTTATTGTCATCGCGGGCGTAAGCGAAACAATTTCCTGCCCCGGACATTGAGATCAGATTGCTTCATTTACGCTCGCGACTCCTCTTATACAATAATACTATCTTGAGCAAAACGGATATAGACGAAACAGCCGCAAGATAAATTGAAAATTTCAGCAGAAAGAGTGTCTATAATTATCAATTATCCGAATTTATAAGCAACTCCAAATCCTCCGCGCGGATAGTGCCAATCAATCTCATCACAGCTTACTCTGCAAGTTCCGCACTCTACACATGCATCATAATTGATTGATACCTCATTCTTAATTTCATCAATCTCGTAAACACCACACGGACATATATACAAGCATTGCTTCATCTCACATGCAAGACAGACGGATTTATCTTTTATTGCAAGATGAGATCCACCAACTTCATCAACCTTAAATCCAATTAAATACAGTTTATCTTCAAGTCTCATCCAACACTCCTCCATATCTTGTACAGATCCTTCAGCATATTGGTAAATCCGATCTGCTGCTTCATATTTTTCCAGATATGTTTCTGTTTTTCCTGTTTTGAAATTCCATCAACAGTTAGAAGCTCGAAGGCTGCATCATTCATCAATTTAGGATATTTATCAAGCAGTTGTCTGTTTTTTTGAAGAAGTTTCGGAAGAGCTTTGTATTTTTTTAAGTCACTCATAACAAAACTTTCCTGAAGCTTATCGATATAAGACGAAAGCGCTGCGGATGAAAAATCTCCTTCTTCGGCAGCTTCGAGATATGTTTGAGCAGCAAGTTTTCCTGATGTTATCGCCAAATTCGAACCTTCTCTGTGAACAGCATTGACCATTGTAGCGGCATCACCTGTTATCATTACACCGTCACCGACAAGCTGAGGCATATCATTATATCCTCCCTCCGGAATCATATGGGCAAGATATTCTTTGGTCTCACCTCCGGCAATAAGCGGGCTGATTGCGGGGTGTTTTTTAAGAGATTCTATAAGCTCATTGGGATTGATGTTATGTTTCATCATATCTTCAATTATCATACCGACACCAAGCGAAACGGATTTTTTATTCGTATATAAAAACGCCATAGCTTCGGCACCTTTAAAAAGACTTCCTGTCATCTCAATAGTAACACCCTGGCTTCCGGTAACATTAAATCTATCATTTATTACCTTTTCATCTAAACCGATTATCTCTTTAACAGCCAAAGCAACAGATTCTTTTTTGAGTTTTGCTCTAAAGCCAAGTGATTTTGCCATTAGAGAATTAACTCCATCTGCAACAATAACACAATTCGCCTTAATATCCCCTTCCGGCCTGCCGGTTTTTATTCCAACAACCTTTCCATCTTCCATAATAGGCTCGGTTACAACCGTTTTATTGACAATCAGTGCTCCGGCATCAGTTGCCTGTTTTGCCAGCCATTTATCGAACTGAGCTCTCAAAACCGTATGACAATTATAGGGTTCCTTGTCGAATTTTGCATTTTTATGGCCGAACCCAACGTAGGATTCATCATCTATCATCCACATTCTTTGCTCAATGATATGTCTTTCTACCGGTGCCCCGTTTGGAAACTCCTCCACAATACCCTTCATGCAATCGGTGTAAAAAACTCCTCCCATAACATTTTTAGCACCGGGAAACCGGCCGCGTTCCACAACAATGACATTCACGCCGGCCTTAGCAAGAACGATAGCAGCCGATAAACCCGCAGGCCCGGCACCAACAATTGCAACATCATATTTAATATCGCTCATACTATCCTCCGAATTTCTGCATATTTTTTAGTTTCTCTATCAGTTTAGGCAAAAATTTTACAGCATCCTCAATAATACAATAGTTGGAAACATCAAAAATGGGTGCGTCACGATCAGTATTTATCGCGATTATCGTATCGGATGTCTGCATGCCTACAAGATGCTGAATAGCTCCGGAAATTCCACACGCAATGTAAAGTTTTGGATGCACAGTTTGACCTGTCTGCCCTACCTGTCTGGATTGAGGAATATAACCTAACTGAACAGCCATACGCGATCCGGCCCATGTTCCTCCCAATAAATCGGCAAGTTCTTTTATTATGCCAAAATTTTCCTTGCTGCCCATCCCTTTTCCGCCTGAAACTATAACATCATAAAAGCCGAGATTTACGGCTCCTTCACCGGAAATGACCTTCTTTAATATCTTTTTGACAATCTGATCCTCAGTAAAATTAATCTTCTCGCTAATAATTTCACCCTCTTTGGGATCATCAACCGGAACAGCTTTAAAAACTCCCGGCCTCACCGTTGACATCTGAGGTCTGTGCTTCGGGCAGTAAATAGTAGCCATTAGGTTGCCGCCGAAGGTAGGCCTTGTCATCCAGAGATATCCGGTTTTCGGATCAATCTCCTGACCGGTAGTATCGGCAGTCAATCCCGTCCTGAGCGCAGTTGCAACAGTTCCCGAAAGATCCCTGCCCTGCGTTGTTGCACCAACAAGAAATACTTCCGGTTTATATTTTATTACAAGCTCGCAAATAGCATCACGATACGGTTCAGTCCTGTAATCTGCAAAGATTTCATTTTCAACTATGTAAAATTTTTCGGCCCCATATTTAAAAACGTCGGCAGCAAGATGAGAAACCGATTTGCCTACTGCGGCGGCAGCAACACCGCATCCTCTCTGTGACGCAAGCTCTCTCGCCTTTGTTAAAAGTTCGAATGATACTGCTGCCGGTTTTCCATCCGTTTGCTCGATAAAAACCCAAATATCTTTATAATGGCTAATGTCAGAATCTTTTTTTGATAAATCAATCATAATATACCTCTCAGGAAACCTTTTTTAAGAACGGCGCAATCTTATCAGCCGTCTGACTTACCACATCATCAAAAGTTCCTGATAATGTCGCTCCACGCTGCCGTTTTTCCGGAGTAAAAGCCTTTTTGACCATAGTTGGCGAATGTTTCAAACCGCACTGCTCCTTATCAAGGGGAACATTTTTCCCGGAAAGTAACTCAATTTCTGCTTTCTCAGCCTTTATCAGATATGGCAGCGGAGAATGGGAGAGAATGTTAAGACTTTCTTCAACCGTAAAAAATACCGGGATCGGCGCTTTGATTGTTTCCTGACCAAACTCTGTCAATCTTGTTGCAATTACATACTTTTCTTCCAAATTAAGTTCGTCAATTTTGATTAAATATGTAATCAGCGGAAGATTAAATCTCGTTGCTATTCCGGGACCTGTCTGTGCAGTATCTCCATCTATCGCCTGTTTGCCGGCAAAAAAAAGATCGACATCTCCTTCCAAATCCACAATCTTTCTTGCACCCTCATAAAGGGCATAAGAGGTAGCAAGAGTATCCGAACCTGCAAAAATTCTATCGCTTAAAAGATACGCCTTATCCGCTCCTCTCGAAAGGCACTGTTTAAGTGCTTCTGAAGCTTGCGGAGGACCCATTGTTATAATGGTTACCTTGCCGCCGTATTCATTTTTTAGCCTGACGGCCTCTTCAACCGCATGTTCCTCAAACGGGTTCAGAATAGCCGGAACACCTTCCCTTATCAATGTTCCGGTTTCATAGTTTACCCTAACCTGAGAAGCATCCGGAACTTGTTTAACAAAAACCAGAATGTGCATAAAACTCCCTCCCTAATCAAAATTCATGCTCCCAAAATTTTATCGTTCATAGGTGTGCCCAAAAAATCTTTGCTATTTAAGCATCACCCTTAATTTCACTGTCATTTATCACTCATTTTTTCACATATATCTGATCGTATTGATTAAATACCAAAAAAGCAGCGATGTCAACCGCATTTTACTTTTGTTTACAAGAATTTCATACAGGCTAAATTTTTTTCGGCCGTTTATCTGATGCAACCTCGTACAGCCAACGCCTGTACTCTTCATTAGAGCTTACATCTACAGAAAGAATCTCAGGAACTTCATAAGGATGCGCTTCTTTGATGATTTCCTGAGCGGCCGATTCATTCTTTTTAGGAAGCTTTACAAACAAAATGCTTTCATCAGCCGTTTCAAGCTTTCCTTTCCAAATATAGACGGATTCAACAGATTTCAGTATTTGAACACATCCTGCAATTCGCTTTGCCAAAAGCTCTTTAGCAATATTTTCGGCAGCATCGGCAGGCGCCGAAACAATCATCATAATCATAGATACTTCCTCCATTCATGCTTCCATAATGAGACCACTGCACAATAAGCAAATTCACAGCTTATTGTGCAGTGGTCTCATAATAAAGGACATCTCTGTTAATCCGCAGAATGATCATTCTGAGCTCCAAATCCGAAACGCACAGAATTAACGGAGGCGCCCCTTTCTATCTTATCAGATTCAGCTGACTTGACAATTTGATCAATGTTTTTATCATCATCTATGCCTTAGTTGACAATTTGGATTGCAGCAATAAAAGGAGGTTTTATGTCAAAAGAAATTGTATTAACAGAAGCTAATTGGGAAAGCGAAGTAATAAACGCAAAAAGTTTGGTAATAGTAGATTTTTGGGCTCCATGGTGCGGTCCTTGTCGTATGGTAGCACCCGTAATAGACGAAATTGCCGATGAAACCGATGATGTTATAGTCGGCAAATTAAATACGGATGAACAGCCGTCAATAGCATCCCGCTACGGCATTATGTCTATTCCAACCGTTATGTTTTTTAAGGGCGGAAAAGTTGTTGATCAGGTTATAGGTGCCGCTCCCAAAGAAAGCTATGTAGAAAAAATAAAACTGCTGCAATAATATCAGTCAATTATCAATCCATAGCATAACAATCGGAAACATGGCAACCGGACAAAATCTTTATGGTAATATCTTAAATGTATAAAAATATAATTTTACCTGAAAAGATAGATGGCAACAATATATCAAAGGATCTTTACATGCTTATATTTAATGTATTATTGGCTCAGCTATATAGCAAAATCAATAAAGATCTAAGATAATGAGACCACTGCGCAGTAAGCACTTTCACAGCAATATCAGCTTTTTCACAGGCAAGGCAAACTTCTGCAGGATTAACCGGTTAATTCAAGGAAGTTTAACGTAAGCATATGGGAAAGTTCATGTTGCCCGCAGGGAAGCCAAGTAAACGGCAATCTTCAGGAAATGAAAATTTTCAAACTAACCGGTTAGTCCATCAAATTCTAATTTCTAAATCTTGTCGTTTATTCGGCTTCTGTAGAAGCGTTTATTGTGCAGTGGTCTCATTATAGGTAAAATTTTAAGGAGAGTACAGATGTTACAGCTTGCAATCATTGGTGGAGGTGTTGCCGGACTTTCCGCAGCGATTTACGCGGCAAGATACGGCATTGAATGCAAAATATTTGAGCAAAAGGCTGCCGGCGGACAAATTATTGTGTCAGCTAATGTTGAAAATTATCCGGGAGTTCCCGGGCCTATATCAGGTTTTGATCTGATTCAAAACTTTGAAAAACAGGTAAAAAGTCTGAATGTCCCGATGTTATACAAGAACTGTATTAACATTCGCGGCAATAGTGATGGGAAAACGGTAGAATTTGATGATGGTTCTCAGATTGAAGCTAAAGCTGTAATCATTGCCACAGGCGCAAGTCCAAGAAAACTTAATGCAAAAAATGAAGCGAAATTTATCGGAAGAGGTATTTCTTTCTGCGCAACATGCGACGGGTTCTTTTTTAAAGGAAAAGATGTTGCTGTTGTGGGAGGCGGAGACTCAGCAATAGACGAATCACTCTTTCTCTCAAAACTTGTCAACAAGATCTATGTAATTCACAGAAGAGATCAGCTCAGAGCCTCAAAAATTTTACAGGAAAAGGCATTCAATACGCCGAATATCAAGTTTTTATGGTCAACTGTTGTAGAAACGGTAAACGGAGAACAAAAAGTGGAATCGCTTGCATTAAAAAGCACCAAAGACGGATCGAGTTCTATCTTGAAGGTAGATGGTGTATTTATTTATATCGGTTTGATACCTGCAAGTAAAGATTTTTGTCCGCCTATATTGGATGATAAACAGGGATATATAGTAACAGACTCGAGAATGTCAACAAATATAAAAGGGGTTTTTGCTGCAGGAGACGTCAGAGTATCGCCGTTGAAACAGCTTATAACCGCAGCATCAGATGGTGCCGTAGCTGCCGATTCGGTGAACAGATACCTCATAGGATTATCATGATTTATGAAAAATCAAAGCAGCTTTTCGATGAAGCAAAAAGATATATTGCGGGCGGAGTGGACAGCCCGGTAAGATCATTCAACGCTGTCGGAGGCACCCCCCTGTTTATTAAAAACGGCTCCGGATCATATATAACGGATGTTGATGGAAACAGATATATAGACTATGTTTGTTCATGGGGACCGTTAATTTTAGGACATCGTGATAACGATGTTATGGAGGCAATTAAATCCGTATTGGAAAGAGGCACATCATTTGGAGCGCCTACCGATCTGGAAACCGAACTTGCTAAAATTATTCATAAAAGTGAGGGCGGTCCGGAAAAAATACGTTTTGTCAATTCAGGAACAGAGGCCGCCATGAGCGCCATAAGACTTGCCAGAGGTGTTACCGGAAAAGACAAAATCATCAAATTTAACGGCTGTTATCATGGACATGCGGATAGCCTTCTCGTAAGCGCAGGCTCCGGTGCTATGACATTGGGTGTTCCAAGCAGCCCGGGCGTTCCTCAATCTTTGGCATCAGATACGATAGTTCTGGAATATAATGATGATAAATCGGTTGCCGATTGTTTCGACAAATATGGTGATCGAATAGCATGCGTTATAGTTGAGTCAATTGCCGCAAATATGGGTTTAATAATACCAAAGAAAAGTTTTCTCAAGACTATAAGAAAAAATACACGCAAATACGGCGCTTTATTTATTGCCGATGAAGTATTAGTCGGATTCAGAACATGCTATGGCACTGCAATATCCAAAATGGGCATTGACCCCGATCTTATCTGCTACGGGAAGGTGATCGGAGGAGGAATGCCTGTTGCAGCGTATGGAGGAAAATCAATTTATATGAGCGAAATCGCACCGGAAGGGCCTATTTATCAAGCCGGTACACTTTCAGGTAATCCGCTTGGAATGGCTGCAGGTATTGCTACATTAAAAAAGCTCAAAAAGCTCGATCCGTACAAATATTTTGAACAATTAAACAGCAAACTATGCAGCGGTTTGCATAAATCGGCTTCGTTTCATAAAATATCAATAGATACACCTCATGCAGGATCGATTTTTAGTATTTTTTTCTCCAACAAAAGGGTTGAGAATCTCCTGGATGTAAAAAATTCCAATACAAATCGCTTCACTCGATACTTTCGGTCTATGCTTAATCAGGGAATCTACTTCGCTCCTTCTCCGTTTGAAACGTCCTTTCTGTCAACAGAACATACTGAGGATCAAATTTCAACCACGATAAACGCTTTTGACAGTTTTCTCGAACAAGAGGTTTCATAAACTAATGCATCTATATGAAGAAACAGATAAAAGAATATTGGGCACTGTATAAATCGTTTTCATTAGGTTTAGCGGTTGTTTTCAGTATCCTTATAGGCGGCGTTATAGGATATTTTCTCGATGAAAAATTTCCCACAAAATATCACCTCTTGTTTCTGTTATTTCTTTTTTACGGTATAGGAGCTGCATTTTGGAGTATGTATCAGGAATGGAAACGTCTAAAATAATCGAAGGCATGCCTTCTCTGAAAAAGATTGAACAATTGGGTGTCATCTTTTATATCCTGGCAGCCGTCGTTATAACCGCCCTGCATTATGAATATACAATAGCCTTTATCTTCGGAGCGGCTCTATTCTGCTTTGATTACTGGCTGCTAAAAAAAGGTGCTGTCGGAATCTTCAAAAATAAAAAAAGTTTGTTTTTTATGGTTTCAAATTTCCTAAGGTACTTGATGTTGATAGCCTTTTCCGTTATACTCCTTTTTATTGCCAATCTTAATTGGATTGGTTTTGCATTGGGACTGGCTTTAGGACCTGTTTTTTTGGTTATTTCTGTCGGTTTCTGCATATTATATGAGAAAAATAAGGGCTAAAATTTAGTCCAAAAAATATATAAGAATTTGGAGGTTGGAGAGTATGGAAGCCCCAACGTTTTTAGATTTTATACCGTTGCCGCACTATATTTCATTCACATGGCTGATTATTATCGGGCTTATAGTAGTATCCCTGATTGTGCGCTCATCGCTCAAGATATTGCCCGGTCACCTGCAGAATGTTTTTGAAGCTGTGGTTGAAGGGATATATAAGTTCTTTGAGGATATTCTCGGCAAAGATGAGATTGCAAAGCATTTTCCTCTTATCGCCACGCTTTCACTTTTTATTCTTGCGGCAAATCTTACTGAGCTTATTCCATATTTTGATCCCCCAACGGGCAAACTGGACACTACTTTGTCAATGACATTAATAGTGTTTGTATACTATCAATATCTTGGCATAAAACGACACGGGTTTGGATATATTAAACATTTTACGGGTCCAATCTGGTGGCTGACGCCTTATTTTATGCCGCTTGAAATAATAGGACATTTTGCAAGGGTGCTTTCACTTTCTGTTCGTCTTTTCGGTAATATATTCGGAGATGATTTACTTTTGGCAGTTTTTTTTATGCTTTTTCCGTATATCATTCCGATACCAATCATGTTTTTAGTAATTTTTTCCGCACTGCTTCAGGCGTTTATTTTTGCACTTCTCACAGCTCTTTATATCGCCGATGCAGTCGGCGAACCGTCACACGAATAAATTGAAAACTTTAGGAGGTTGTTTATGAGGTTTTGGAGAATAGCCGGATTAACGATATTTGTACTGATCGTTGCGATGCCGGCTTTAGCTGCAGGAGAAGGTTCCAGCCTATCCGTTCTGCAGAAAATTCCTTACTATCAGATGGTTGCACTTGGTGCACCCATTGGGTTAGGGGCTGCTGCTGCCGGCGGAGGAATTGGAATGGGACACGTTGTGAGCGGAACAGCAACCGCTACCGCAAGGAATCCAGGACTCGGCGGTAAACTTATGACCTTAATGATGATCGGTTTGGCTATGATTGAGGCACAGGTTATCTACACGTTAGTTGTTGTTCTATTGCTCCTTTTCACAAATCCTTTTCATATCTAAAATTTTGCGCCCGTCTCAGATGAGACGGGCGTCTGTTTCAACTATCTCTAATATTTATCAGTGAAATATCTAAAATACCGCATAATTGTTCTATCAAACGGGAAAACAGTTGTTTTTCATACCGAAGGAGGCAATCTTTATCACCGGCTCGCCGAACATTCGCTCATCTATTCGCCCTGTGGGGGCAATAGCCTGTGCGGACAGTGCAAAATCAAAGCCGAACTGCCTGCCGGAAAAATTGAAAGGCAGCTGCTTTCAGAATCGGAATTAGACGAAAACATACGCCTTGCGTGCTGCCATGAAATAGACAAAGATATACTGATTACAATACAAAATCCACCCAAAAAAATAAAATCTATCGCCGGTTCAGCCTTATTTATTGCCGATATCGATCCAATAGTAAGAAAAAAATCAATATCGATAGATAAAAATCATAGTTTTCCGTCTGATAAGGCATACCTCGAGCATTGTCTCGGGGCAAAAATCGGCAATATGCTGATTCGTCATATTCCATCTGCAATCCAAGCCGAAAATATCGATGCCGTAATAACATATTACGGAACAGTTGTATCGCTTTACTGCGAAAATCCGCTGCTTATGGCAGTAGATATAGGCACCACAACCATAGCAGGAGAACTGCGCGATTTAGAGGGAAATATAATCGCCCGATACGGCATGGCAAATTCTCAGAGAAAATACGGATATGACATAATAAGCAGAATGCAATATGCTGTCGATGGTCTTGAGAATCTAAAAAAGGCACTGACCGAAGATCTCAATTTTCTCGTGCTCAAATTATCCCGGGAATCCAAATCGGCAGGCAGAATTGTTTATATATGCATAACGGCAAACAGTGCAATGACCCATATTGCTTATGGTATCCCTACCGACAGACTTGCCGCTTTTCCTTACAAAAACAGTATAAGCATACTTGACACCAACGCCGCTGAAATGGGCATTGATTCTCTTGATAAAGCCACGCCTGTACATTTCGTTCCTCTTGTAGATGCGTATATAGGAGGAGATATTCTATCTGATCTCACAGCCTTATCTAATGAGGAAAATTTTTTACTTTGCGACATAGGCACAAACTGCGAGGTCGCTTTAAAGAGAAATGGAAATATATGGGCAACATCGGCACCAAGCGGCCCGGCATTCGAAGGCGGAAACATCGAATGCGGAATGACTGCGGCAGATGGCGCCATAAAAAAGGTGCTGCTGAGTGATAGCGATGATCTAAAAATTGAAACAATAGGAAACAAGCCGGCCGCAGGAATAGCCGGATCAGGGATTATATCCGCAGTTGCTCAACTTGTTAAATGGAAAATGGTCAACAGCCATGGAAAACTTCTCAGTCCTGACGAAATTAATTCTGAGATAAGCCCTGCAATTCTAAAGCGAATAAAGAAAAACAAAAACGGTGAAAGGGCGTTATTTCTGGATTATTCCCGCTCAATCTATATAAGCCAATCAGATATAGAACAGTTCATATTTGCAAAGGCGGCCATAACAAGTGCGATCAAAATTCTGCTTGATCACACCTCAACAAGCTGGTCTGCGCTGTCGGTAATGATTGCCGGAGGCTTTGGATACTTTGTATCACCGGATGATCTTATCACAACAGGTATAATCTCTAAAGCTGCAAAAGAAATTAACCTGGTTGGAAATACGGCATTGACCGGAGCCATGAAGATGCTGTTATCACAAAGAGCATTTAAGCAATCGTTTAAACTCAGCAAAAGTATTAAAACAATTACCTTGTCAAACTACAAAAACTATCAGAATATCTTTTTAAACGAAAACAGGTTATAATAGAGATGCCTTAAAGAAACTTAAGCTGTCAGGCGACAGTTCCCTTCAGTTTCTCAAAATGGGCTCTGACCAGTCTTTGAATCTCCTCTATCCTTTCCTTGTCCAATCTTTTATATCTCCCTTGAATTTCAAAATATTCCGCAATTGGGATAAGTTTTTCCGGCGTATATGTAAGATGCGTTTTGCCATCCCATTCAAGCAGAGGAAAGATTCCCGATTCAACCGCAAATCTTAAAGATTTGATTGAATCCGATTCAGCCATTTTCCAACCCGGAGGGCACGAAGAAAGCAGATGAATAAATCGTGCTCCCTTGATCGATCGAGCTTTTTCAAATTTTTTGTAAAAATCATCCGGATATGCAATTGTTGCAGTCGCTGCATAAGCAGGAGAGTGAGCTATAACTATTGAAAAAAGATCCTTTTTCCAGTTTTCTATCGGCTTTCCACGCGGAGTCGTAGTTGTCCATGCACCTGCAGGAGTTGCGGAACTTCTCTGTATTCCGGTATTCATATATGCCTCATTATCATAACAGACATAAATAATATTGTCACCTCTTTCGAGCGACCCGGAAAGCGCCTGCAGTCCTATATCGAACGTTCCGCCGTCACCTGCCCAAGCCATAACGGTTGTATTAAACTCGCCCTTCATATCAAGCGCAGCCCTAACTCCGGTCGCACTGCTTGCCGCCGTTTCAAAAGGTGTATGAAGGATTGGAGCAGATAGAGCTGTAGTTGGATAGGTTCCTGAGATTATTGACCAGCAGCACGCAGGTATCACCACAACAGTTTCTCCTCCCAATGCCTTAAGCGCATGTCTCATTGACAGGCTCGCAGCGCAGCCCGGACATGCAAGGTGTCCCGAATTGAGCTGCTCTTGTCTTTTTAATTCACTAAATCTCATCGTCTAACTCCTTGAATCAAGCCATACGGTTTTTTCCGTGTCTTTAATTGATAAAAGATCGGTTAATGTTTCAGGATACACATCTTTTCCGCCTAAACTCACAATAACATCTACTATTTCGTTATCCATAGGAAAAAGAGCACTCTTCAGCTCACCGGTTAACGTCCCGCTGTTCCCGTACGATACTGCTCTGTTCAAAACCCATATCTTTTTATCCTTTACCGCCTCAATGATCTGTTTTTTTGGAAGAGGTCTCAAAAACCTCATATTAATCAGACCGATTTTTGATCCTCTTTCTCTAAGTAGATCAACGGCCACCTTCGCCGTTCCGCATAGAGCACCGGCGGCAAGAAATATCTTGTCTGCATCATCGGTTCTGTAGCATTCCACCGGTTTATAATCTGTTTTCATAAGATCGTTAAACTCATTTAAAATAGAGTCTATGCGATTCCAATTCAGCATATCATCATTCATTGATTTTTTCATCTTATAAAAACTCTCTGCCATTGTCGCATTACCAAAGCTCTGAGGATTGTCAATATCAAGAAAATATTTCGGTACATATTTCGGAAGAAACCGGTCTATATCTTCCTGTGTTCTCAACATAAGCGGTTCAAGCGTATGCGAAAGAATAAAACCGTCGATAGCAACCATTACCGGAAGATTTATACTCTCAGAAATTTTGTAAGCTATAGGAACAAAATCTTGGGCCTCCTGCGCATTAGTACAATAGATTTGAAGCCATCCCGTATCTCTTTGAGCAAACGAATCGGATTGATCAGTCCAGATATTCCATGGATATCCGACAGCCCTGTTAGCATTGACCAGCACCATAGGCAGTCTTGCTCCGCTAAACCAATGAAGCATCTCATGCATAAGCAGCAGACCCTGACTTGCAGTTGCAGTAAATGTTCTCACTCCGGCAGCAGCAGCGCCGTAGCAGCTGCTTATGGCAGACAATTCCGACTCTACTTTTATAAATTTTGCGTTAAGTTCCCCGTTTTCAGTCATATTGGCTAATGTTTCGATAATATGCGTCTGGGGAGTTATAGGATATGCACTTATCACCATCGGCCTGGAAAGCTTTACTCCATAAGCTATTGCCTCACTGCCTAAGAGCATCTCTTTTTTCATAGCTCCTCCTTCATCGTTATGACGCCCCTGGGGCATTCAGTACTGCAGATACCGCACCCTTTGCAATAATCCAGGTCTATCGATATCTCTCCGGATGTAGTTTTTATTGCAACATCAGGGCAGAAGAACCAGCATGCCTGACAAAAATCACAACTTCCGCAATGAAAACAGCGCTTAGCTTCCTCTATTGCTTCCTCTATGCTGTATGAACCTATAATCTCTTCAAAGTTTCCGGCTCTTTTACCTACAGGCAAAACAGGCCAAGCTACCCTCTTTTGCTTTTGGAAGTAGAAACTGTTCATCTTGTCAAAACCGATAATTACGTCACCACTTTTCTTCCCTATTCTGAAACTATCCGGCTCAACCTGAATATTCCTGCCTTTTTTGAGATATTCTCTTATGATAAAACCGGTAACTTTGCCCGATGCAACCGCAGCTGTAGCTGAGCTGGGGCCGCTTACATAATCACCGCCAAAAAAAAGATTGGGTTTCTTTTGTGCCTTAAATATCGCCTCCTGTCCAATCGCATATATCAGTAAATTTGCATTAATGCTTCCCGATGAAATATTCTCAACAATTACACGCCCTTCTTCAATATGCGCCCTATTCATTTTTATCTTTGATAGTTTGTTTCCTAACTCATCTTCATAAACAAGCTTAACCGGGAGCTCTTTATGTCTTATTTTAATACCTTCTTCTAACGCCTGTTCTATCTCTTCGTCAAACGCGGGCATCTGTTCGGATGTTTCCGCACATACGATAAGAACATCTTTTCCTAAACGCTGAAGCGACCTTGCAGTGTCCATTGCAACGTTACCTGCCCCGACTACAATCGCCTTTTTGCCGTCGGGAACTCCCCTGCCCTCAGCTATATCTTTGAGAATCTCACCTCCGGCATATACACACTTGCCCTCAAGAGCAACACGATCTTTCCATAAACCAGGCGCAAAAAAAACGGCATCGTACCGGTCTGCTATGTCATAAAGTTCTTTTTCGCCGATACTCATGCCTGTCTTTACGCTTATTCCTCTGGTTATAAGTTTCAGCTCTCTGTCTCTGATATCCGCCTGAAGTCTATATGAAGGAATTCCGTATGTAAGAACACCGCCTATCTTTTCATTTTTTTCATAAATAGTTACATCATAACCGAATTTAGCCAAAAAATATGCACATGATAATCCGGCCGGTCCCGCCCCGACAACAGCAACTTTTTCATTTTCTCTGATTTCCGGAGCACTGTCCGGATGATCAAGCCAATAGTCACCCAATGTGCGCTCAATCTGCCTTATTGCAATATGCTCGTCAAATGAGCCTCTATTGCACTCGGAATGACAGAAAGCCGGACATATCCGTCCTGTAATGGCAGGCATAGGATTTTCCTCGCGCAGAATGGCTGCTGCAGTCCGAATATCGCCTTCACCGAGATAACGCATATATTCAGCCATATTGATATTGCAAGGACATTGCGCAGAACAAGGCGCCGTGTTATTCTCCAGAATAGGCCTCAAAAATCGCCAGGAACCGGTTATATTAACTTCTGTCGTTGTAGTTGAGTAAACACCGGGAGATTCATAAATATCTAATAGCTCTTCCTGTTTTGTTGCTTCACTCATTTATTATGCTCCTATATGCCGCTTTTAATGCTCTGATGCTATCTTCTACATTATACGGAACAAATTTTTCGGTAGCTTTTATCAAACTATCAAGCTTTATACCGTCAATCTTTCCTGCTATACCGAGCGCAGGGATATTTACAAGCGGAAAAGACGGCGTACCAAGTCCGTTATCAACGGCTATTTTAGCTATATCGAACGTAAGAATTTTTGCATCCGTCTCCAAATTAAAAGTGTCGCTTTTCTTGCCTGAATTAATTAAGATAATGCTTTCGAGACCTGTGCCTTCTACTATATCAACAAGTTTTATAATGCTGTCAGATAGAACCAGTACCATATCCGCAGTTTTAACAGGACATCTTTCATTTATAAAACTATCATCAACTTTTACAAATGATGCAACCGGAGCACCTCTTCTTTCGGCTCCGTAAGTTGGAAAACTTTGAGAAAATTTCCCCTCCAGAAAGTATGCGTATGCCAATATTCTGCTTGCTAAAACCGCCCCCTGTCCGCCTCTTCCGTGAATTCTAATACTTTTCATTGGAAGAGCTTCTTAATAATCTGAATGAATAACTACAAGAGTCTTTGCCGGTTTTCCATTTAACGCCCTGAATCCATGACTTATGTTTGATTCGAAATAAAGCGAATCTCCTTTCTCGAGTACAACAGTTTTTTCATCGCTCAGAAATTCAAGTTCTCCCTCTAACACAAAGTGAAATTCTTCTCCCTGATGACTGAAATAGGCTACCTCATCCGCTTGTTTAGACTCAAATGTGATAATAAACGGCTCCATTGATTTCTTCGTCTTTTTCCATGCAAGCGATTCGTAGCTATAGCCCAGTGACATACTTCCGGAAAGCTTTCTTCTGTTGACTTTTTTACGTTCAGATTCCTTTACGGCTACTATCTTATCGGAAACAGATAATTCATCCTGAAAAAATCTGGCCATTGGGACTTCAAGAACATTTGCAATTTTAAACAATGTTGCAATGGGTGGTGAAACAAGTCTATTCTCAATCTGACTTATAAGTCCTTTTGACAATCCTGCCGCCTCTGCTACCTGTTGAATTGTCATTGATCTTTTTTTTCTATAATATTTAACCCTGTCTCCAACAGCAATAGCTTTTTCCATTTTACTTCCTCCATTGTTTAATGATATTAAACTTTAGCACCCGTTCGTCAGTTTGTCAAGCATAGAAAGTCAAGGAACAGCCTAATATATCTGAACATAATGAAACTGCTCGCAATAAACATATCTGCAGAAACCAAAAATAAGTGTGAATTTAATTTACACATGCTATCGGCTTGACAAAATAATATCCGCTATGTTATAAATAGATTATGATAACAGCAAGAAAGTCATATATAACGAGAGAAGCAGATTATGCAATACGATTGGTAGCATATTTAGGCTCAAAAGATGAGCTTTCTCATACTGCAGAGATAGCGAAAAAACTTAAGATACCAAAACCGTTTTTAGTTAGAATTGTGAATAAACTGGTTCTTAATGGCATTATTATTTCACAAAAAGGCCGCAGAGGCGGCATAAAACTCAGCAGACCGGCAGATAAAATTAATTTGTACGATGTGTTGGTCGCCTTAGAAGCGTACAGATCAATGAATCTATGCATTCTCAATCCTCAGATATGCTCTCTAAATCCGATATGCAAAATTTCTCCGGCTTTACGCGATATCGAAAATGAACTTGCAGAAAAGCTGAAAACGGTCACAATGGAAAAACTGGTTTTTGAAGATAAAGATCTCAAAAATATCATAGATTAACAGCTCACTTTATACGCTGAAGATAAATCTCAGCGATAAGTGGAAAGCTTTAGATGAAAGGCAGCTTAATAATTAAAATTGTATAAGATACTAACCGGTTAGCCGATAGCTCTTTCACCAATCTGTAAGTGACCATCCTGAATTCCAAATCTATCTTTTGGCAAAGCCCCGTTATTGCCTGCAATTTGCGTCCTGATGAAATCTGTCTGCGACCTGCCTGTGCGGACAGTCGCGCGCAGACAGGCAACATGCAGACATTGCGGATTTGGACTCTCAATTTGAAATGCCTGGAATTAATAGAGCTGCCAAATATCAAACCTGATAAAAAACCGTGAATCTGTTTATTGTGCAGTGGTCTCATAATACTTTTATTTGCAGAATTTCTTGACAAAAATTTCGTTTCTGATATAAAAATAGTGCAACATTGCAACAGTTAGAAAGTGGTCTTTACCTGCTTATGAAGCTGTCCGATGGGTGCGCAGAACAACTAAAAGACAATATTTAGAGAAAAAAGTATATAGTGAGGTTTTTATGGGTATTACAAATTGGATTATAGCGCAAGGTATAGCTTTTTTACTATTGATGGTGATACTTAACAAAATATTATACAAGCCTCTGCTGACACATATAAGAAGGAGAGACGCAGATATAGATGCAAAGCATGACAAAGCATCACTTCTGGCTCAAAAAGTCTCGGATTTTAACAATCGGTATAATAATCGGCTCAATGAATCGGAAAATAATGCAAAAGCACTGTATGAAAAAGCATTATATGAAGCTCGTAATCAGGCCGAAAAGATAAAAGAGGAAGCAAAGCAAAAAGCCGAATCAATACTTAAAGAAAAACGTGAACGCCTGTGGAAAGATGTAGAAAATGAAAAAGGCTATATAGAATCTGAAGCATCTTTACTTGTCGGTCAGATAATAACGCTAATAAAATAGGATGATTACGATGAAAAATTTTACTTTCATACTGCTGTTGATGCTGACTGCAATACCGGCAGCAGCGTCTGGGGGCAACCCTCATATGGGTTGGAGAGTCATAGATTTTGTTATATTTGTCGGAATTCTTTACTATTTTTTACATAAACCGATATCCGATTTCTTTAGAAACAGAAAAACATCTATCAAGCAAAAAATAGACGATGCGGAACATATCTTAAAACACAATAAAATTGAGCTTAAAAAATCTGAAGAGTTTTATCAGAATATCGACAAAGCGATAGCTGAAATTCAGTCGCTGTATGAAAAAAAAGCTGCAATAAAGACTGAATCCATTATAAAAAAAGCTCGCGAAATATCCGAGGGATATCAATCAAATATCAATGAAGCAATGGCAAGCGAACAGGAAACGGCAAAAAAGGTTATATTCGGAGCATTATTCAATAAAATGGAACATCAGCTGGCCAAAAATCTTAAGGATGCGGACGAAAAGATTCATAGAAAAATAAACGATAAAATAATTACCGACTTGAGGTCATTATGAGCGGCAAACTATCAAATATATACGCGAAATCGCTGATTATGATTGCAGAAGACAAAGGCGATGAGCCGGATAATTATCTTAAGGCTCTAAAGCAGGTTGACGGGTTACTGTCAGAGGAATGGATGAAGCAATTTCTGGCTATGCCTAATATCTCGGTATCTCAAAAGTCCGATATCATACAGGAGATGGTCGATAACTTCAAACTTAATACTGTTTTAGGCAACTTTCTGATCTTTTTGCTGAATAATGGAAGAATCAATATCTTTGGAAATATAGTTAAATCTTTTGAAAACTACTGCGATGATCTGTACGGCAGAGTTTCGGGTATCGCAATTTCGGCAGTAGAACTTGCCGAAAAAGAAAGGAAAGGCGTCAAAGAGGCATTAAGCAGTATAACCGGCAAAAAAGTTGATCTTAATTATAAGATCGATGAAGATATATGGGGTGGAATTGTAATCTACGCAGGAAATATTGTTTATGACGGATCGGTGCGTCATATTGTTGCAAAACTGCGTCAAGAGTTCGGATTAATAAATTAATAGAAAAAATATCGCTATAGTGATAAGACTGTTAAATATAGTTGGAGGAGTTTATGGCAATAAAGGCTGCTGAAGTAAGTCAAATTATACGTGAGCGTATAGAATCTATTGGAAAAACCGTCGATGTATCCGAAACAGGCATAGTCCTGTCGGTTGGTGACGGCATAGCCAAGATTTTCGGTCTTGATAATGTTATGGCAAATGAGATGGTTACCTTTCCAAACGGCCTCAGAGGCATAGCGCTCAATCTCGAAGAAGATAATGTCGGTGTGGTAATTATGGGCGAGGATATGGGCATCAAGGAAGGCGACGTTGTAAAACGTACAGGAAAAGTTGCAGAGGTTCCCGTAGGAGAAGAGCTTGTGGGGCGAGTGGTAGACGCTCTGGGAATACCCATTGACGGCAAAGGAGCCGTAAATGCAAAATCAAGCAGTCTTGTAGAGGTCAAAGCACCGGGAATTGTTGAAAGGCAACCGGTTAACGAACCGCTTCAAACTGGAATCAAATCGATTGACTCTATAATACCGATAGGAAGAGGACAAAGAGAACTTATAATTGGCGACAGACAGACCGGAAAAACCGCTATAGCGATTGATACGATAATAAATCAGAAAGGCCAGGATGTTATATGCATATATGTTGCAATTGGTCAAAAACGCTCAACGGTTGCACGTGTTGTAAAAAAACTCAAAGAAGAAGGTGCTATGAATTATACTATCGTAGTCGCCGCCACAGCATCCGACCCTGCACCTCTGCAGTTTTTAGCTCCATATTCAGGCGTCGCGATGGGAGAATATTTTAGAGATTCAAGTCAGCACGCCCTTATAATATACGATGATCTCTCAAAACATGCACAGGCATACAGGCAGCTTTCTCTGCTTCTGAGACGTCCTCCGGGCAGAGAAGCGTATCCGGGAGATGTCTTTTATCTTCACTCGAGACTACTTGAAAGAGCCGCAAAACTTTCCGATGAAAACGGAGGGGGCAGTCTCACTGCACTTCCAATTATCGAAACTCAGGCCGGAGATGTTTCCGCATATATTCCGACCAACGTTATATCGATAACAGATGGTCAAATATATCTTGAAACCGATCTGTTTTATTCAGGATTCAGACCTGCTCTGAATGTCGGATTGTCGGTATCAAGAGTCGGAGGAGCCGCCCAAATTAAGGCTATGAAGCAGGTTGCGGGAAATTTAAGACTTTCACTTGCGCAATATAGAGAACTTGCAGCGTTTGCTCAATTTGGAAGCGATCTTGACAAATCAACAAGACTGCAGCTCGAAAGAGGCGCAAGATTGATGGAAGTATTAAAACAGCCTCAATACCATCCGATTCCCGTCGAAAAGCAGATAATTATCGTTTATGCGGGCACTCATGGATTTCTTGATAAATATCCCGAAGAGAAAGTCGGCAGCTATGAAACCGAACTTTATGATTTTGTTGATGCCAAACATCCTGAAATTCTAAAAAAGATAGCTGATAAGAAAAAGCTGGATGATAATTTGATAAAAGAAATTGAATCTGTTTTGACAGAATTTGACAATATTTTTAAACCATAGAGATGGCCAGCACAAAAGAGATAAAACGCAAAGTCGGCAGCGTTAAAAATACTCAAAAAATTACAAGGGCTATGAAGATGGTGGCCTCTGCCAAGCTCAGACGCGCAAATTATGCAGTTTTGAAGATGAGGCCTTATGCCGACGCCGTTGAAGAGATAGCGGGAAAGCTCGTGTCCACATGCAGTTTTTCGGACCATCCTCTTCTACTTTTAAGAGATGAAAAAAAGGCTGAAATAATCGTAATAACTTCCGATAAAGGCCTGTGCGGAGCATCAAATCATAATGTCCTTGCAGCAGCAGAAAAAATGATGATTCGAAAAAGAAAAAAGGGGATTGACTGCAAAGCTACAATTGTAGGAAGAGTCGGAATAGGATATTCCAATTTCCACGAATGGTCTGTAGAAAACAGATACTCCGGCATTCTTGAAAAACAGATCGATTTTAATGACGCAGCCACCGTTTCAGATGCTATAATAAATCGTTACATAAGCGGTGAAACCGATACGGTATATCTGATATTTAATAAATTTATATCGGTTTTGTCTCAAAAGGTTCAGGAAGTTCGTATCGTGCCGATTGCGGAGCTGTCCAAAAAAAATGATAACACGCAATATATTTTTGAACCGGAGAAGGAAGATCTTTTAAATAAACTGCTTCCCCTGGTTATCTATTCACAGATATACAGATCTTTTCTGGAAGCATCGGCAAGTGAGCAGGCTGCACGTATGATTGCCATGGACGGAGCAACCAATAATGCATCGGAGATGATACAAAAGTTGACACTTGATTTCAATAAGGCAAGGCAGGCGCAGATAACAAGAGAGCTAATCGAAATTTCATCGGCAATAGAAGCAATGAGATAAGGGAGAAGAATTATGGAAACAAACGAAGGAAAAATTGTTCAGGTAATTGGGGTTACGGTTGATGTACTGTTTAAAAGCGGCAGTATTCCGGCTATTTTCAATGCACTTGAAGTTAAAGGTTTAGATCGTAGATTGGTTTTAGAAGTCCAGCAGCATATAGGAGACAACAAGGTTCGATCTGTTGCTATGGATTCTACCGACGGCTTGTCGAGAGGAATGAAGGTTATCGATACAGGCGCTCCCATAAAGGTACCGGTTGGGGAACCGGTCTTGGGCAGAATAATGAATGTAATCGGCGAACCTGTTGACAAAAAGGGTGAAATAAAGTCTGATAAATATCTCCAGATACATCGCGAAGCCCCGGCATTCGTGGATCAGGATACTTCAAACGAGATGTTCGCAACAGGTATCAAAGTTATTGATCTTCTGGCGCCGTATTCAAAAGGCGGAAAGACGGGGCTTTTTGGAGGTGCCGGTGTTGGAAAGACAGTCCTGATCATGGAACTTATTCATAATGTGGCTATGGAGCACGGAGGATACTCTGTTTTCTGCGGTGTCGGCGAAAGAACAAGAGAAGGAAATGATCTCTACAGAGAGATGATAGAATCAAAAGTTTTATCTAAATCAGCTCTAATTTACGGTCAGATGAACGAGCCGCCCGGAGCACGCGCAAGAGTAGGACTTACCGGATTGACAGTTTCGGAATATTTCAGGGATGAAATGAAACAGGATCTCCTCCTGTTTATTGATAACATTTTCCGTTTTACGCAGGCAGGTTCTGAGGTTTCCGCACTTTTGGGAAGAATCCCTTCGGCTGTTGGTTATCAGCCGACATTAGGAACAGATATGGGAGAACTGCAGGAACGAATAGCTTCCACTCAAAAAGGGTCAATAACTTCAGCGCAGGCAGTCTATGTCCCTGCTGATGATTTAACGGATCCGGCTCCTGCAACAACATTCAGTCATCTTGATGCTACAACGGTTTTGTCGCGTCAGATATCGGAGCTTGGCATCTATCCTGCTGTCGATCCGCTTGACTCGACATCACGAGTATTGGACCCGGCCATTGTGGGCAACGAACATTACAATATTGCCATGACGGTTCAGCAGCTTCTCCAGCGTTATAAAGAACTGCAGGATATTATTGCAATATTGGGTATGGAGGAACTTTCGGAAGAAGATAAGCTTATCGTCCAAAGGGCAAGAAAAATTCAGCGCTTTTTATCTCAGCCATTCTTTGTTGCCGAGCAGTTCACAGGTCAAAGCGGCAAGTATGTTTCTGTTGAGGATACGGTCAGCAGCTTTAAATCTGTTGTTGAAGGCGAGGTTGATGATCTGCCGGAACAGGCATTCTATATGGTTGGAGGTTTGGAAGAAGCAAAGGAAAAGGCTAAAAAATTAGCAGGAAATTAACATGTCTAAGCTGAACTGTATTATTATTACGCCCAATAAAAAGATAAGAAATGTCGAATGTGATTATGTAGGAGCAACCGGAGTTGAGGGCGATTTTGGAATTCTCCCTCAGCATGCTCCTTTCATAACCGAACTTGCTCCGGGTATTCTATTTTTGAGAAATTTAGGAAGAGCAGATGATCCTATAGGTATAACATCAGGATTCCTGCATGTTTTTGAAGACAAGGTCACTGTTGTGACGGACAATGCCTATGAAAAGACAGACCTTACAAAAACCCAAGATGAATATAAAAAACTGTACGAAGGGAAAAAATTGAATATGGATAAAATTGACAAATCGGATCCAAAATATAACAATATGAAAACGGAAGTAGATAAATTGTCGGTACTATTTAAGCTTACCTCGTATAAATGAACGACGCATTAATAAGTATCGGTTCAATCGGTCTTGTAGCTATATTGGTACTTATAGTTCTTTTAGTATTATCTATTTGGTCATGGGCGGTTATCTTCAAAAAATACTTTTTGATAAAAGAGGTAGCTAAACAGGAAAATATGGTAAAGCAGTTCATAAAAGAGGACGGCAAAATATCCGATATCGTATCCTATGCAAATCAACTCCGATATTCGCCGACAGCAATGTTTTTCAAAAAAAGAGAGCATAATCCGCAGATCTATATAGAAGAAACAAGAACTGAACTATCAAAAGGTCTTACTATGCTTGCATCTATCGGAATCAACGCACCGTTTATAGGCCTTTTTGGAACAGTTGTGGGAATAATGAACGCATTTTCAGAAATAGGTTTGTCCGGCTCAACCAATATTGCCGTTATAGCTCCGGGGATAAGCGAAGCGTTAATAACAACTGCTGCAGGTCTGTTTGTGGCCATTCCGGCAGTTTTCGCCTATAACATTATAAGAAATAAAATTAATGATATTATGGTTAGCGTGGAGGCTGTCCTAAATTCTATTGATAAATGAAAAATAATGATCAGGCAATATGGCAAATTAATATAACACCATTCGTAGATGTTATTCTGGTTATTTTGATTATAGTAATGGTGACTGCTCCTATGCTTACAAAAGGTATAAATGTCAATCTTCCAAAGGCAAGTTCATCCAAGGCAAAGGTCAACAGAAAAGACATCATAATAAGCGTAGACAAAAACGGCGTTTTCTATTTTAATGATACAAGAAGCAGCATAAAAGGGATACGAGACAGATTAGCAGAAAGCAACGGCAACCTGAGAGTCCTCATAAAATCAGACAGATCCGTCCCCTACGGTACCATTGTGAATCTCATAGATATGGTAAAATCGCTTGGAATGCAAAAGATAGGACTTTTGACCACGCCAAAGCGGTCTAAAATTAGATAACAGTTTAATTATATGGCAAATGCCGGGCCGGCCGATTATGGCAAGATAAATGTCAGGCTTAAGGCACTCTTACATAGATGATTCATACAGACAGGAAAAAATCAATATTCGGCTGGCTATTTTCTCTCCTGCTCCATATCAGCCTGCTGTTTCTGCTGCTTTATATACCATACAGTGCAAAACGCATAAGCAGCAATGAAAAGATTCTGAATGTGGATATTGTATCAAGCGTCAGTCGGACAAAACCAAAGATTCACAGAAAAAAACCTGCAAAAAAGATAAAGAAGATTAGAACGGTGCATCGCATCATAAAGAAACGAAGACAACAGAAGAAAAAACCGCTAAAAAAAAGAAAAAAAATATCGAAAACAAAAAAACGTATAAAAAAAATAAAAGTTACTACAAAAAAACCTGCAAAAAAGGTTGCGGAAAACAATCTTAGCAAAATAAGAGAAAGAATCAGAAAAGAACAGAAAATCAAGAAAGTTATGCTTAAAAAACGAATATCAAAAATTTTTCAAAAAATTAAAACCGAAATAAGGCAGACATCAAGCAAAAAAGTACCCTATCAAAACTTAATAAAACTACTTATAAAAAGAGAGTGGAAAATAAACAAATATATGTTGAAAAAAGCAGATTATACTGCTATAGTAAAAGTCGTAATTGCAAAATCGGGGAGATTAATTTTGACTAAACTGAAGCAACGCTCAGGCGATGCATATTATGATAAAACATGCGTCGATGCAGTTAGAGCGGCTGCACCGTTTCCACCATATAAAGCCTCAAATGATAGAATCATAGAAATAATTTTAACCTGTAATGTTTCGAAAAATGAGTTTAATTAGAATAGTTTATAGCATTATACTTAGCGTTGTAACCTTGATTCTGCTGCCTTCGAACTCCAATGCAGCATTATTCAAAATCGATATTAATAATCCGCACTTTCAAAAAATCTCCGTTCAGATCCACGCCATTGATAAAGACAGTTTTTCCATATCCAAACGAATAGCACACGATCTTAATACTACAAACCTTTTCAATATAATATATTCGGAATTGCCGATAAAGTTTGACGCCGATCACCTTTCTCTTGTTAATGGCAGCGGAGGACTCGGAGGAGCATATCTTCTGTACGGCTCGCTTAAAAATGATAATAAAGATATCGTGGTCAAAATCAGATTTGTACGCAGAGTACCGTTTAAACAGATTTTTTCAAGATCATATAAAACCGGATCTGGTGGCAGCAGATGGCTGGCGCATCGCATTGCCGACGATATTTTTAAATCCCTGTTTGGTTATTACGGACCTTTTGAATCTATGTTTGCATTCTCCCTGAAAAGGGGAAAATACAGAGAACTTTATGTTAGCGAATTTGATGGTTCAAAATTAACCAAAATTACAAATTTTAAAACCTTAAGCTATTTACCCAAGTGGCAGGGGAGATCAATTATCTATTTCAGCTCTTTAAAAGGTAATAATATCGTTTTATACAAATATAATATGTCAACCGGCAAAATTAGACTGATTGCAGGTTTCGGAGGAATAAATATTGGAGGACATCCTTCTGAAAACGGAAAGTTTATCGTTTATTCTGCCCCTCATGGAAATTCAATTGATATATATATGCTCAATGTCAAAACAGGCAAAAGAAAACGCTTAACATATGACGGTGCAATTAACGTATCTCCGATACTGTACGGCAACAAGCTAATTTATACCTCCAACCGGTTCGGAATGCCTCAGCTGTTTATAAAAAATTTGTCAACAGGCAGTATAAGACGTTTGACATACAAAGGCAGCTACAATACATCTCCGAATCTGTCTCCCGATGGTAAAAAAATTGCATTTGTAAGCCGCCTGAAGGGCAATTTAGACATAGCATCAATAAACAGCGATGGAAGCGGATATAAAATCTTATCAAACGGCTTTACAAATGTGGCACCTGTATGGTCTCCCGGAGGCAGATTTGTTGCGTTCGTTAAAAAGGAAAATGATATTTCCTCTGTTTATCTGTCAAATCTATTTAGCGGACAGGAAAATCTGATTTTTTCTGTAAAAGGCGACATTGGCTCACTTGCATGGTCTCATCTTTTACGATAATATGTGAGGTACGATTTCGATTATCTTATGAGATCGTTGAATGAAATTTTAAGGGAGGGAAAAATGAAGAGTTTTGGAAAATTATCTATCGTGGCATTGGTATTGGCATTTATTGTATTGGGAGGGTGCGCCAAACGTACTGTAAAAGGCAGCGCTGGGAAAGAAACCAAGACTACTCAACAAGCTGCTGCTAAACAGGTAACGGCACCTACCGTTAATAAGCCGCCTGCAGCAACACTCAAAAGTGTCACTACCCCTGAAATCAGCACAAGCGAGCTTAGAAACATTATTAAGAATGCATCATCAACTATCTTCAGAAATACACATTTCGATTTTGATAAGGCTGTCATAAAGAAGGAAGATTTTGCTGCACTCAGAAATATGGCGCAATGGCTCATCAAACATCCACGCGTTCGGGTCCGGATTGAAGGCAATTGCGACGAAAGAGGAACTCAAGAGTACAATATAGCACTGGGCTGGAGACGAGCAAATGTTGTTAAAAACTATTTTACGGCAATAGGTGTTTCAGAAGACCAGATCTCAATGGTAAGCTACGGGAAGGACAACCCGATTGATCCTGCTCATAACAAAGTAGCATGGGCAAAAAACAGAAGAGATCATTTTACACTCATGATTAAATAAATAGGTATTATATGAATATCGTAACTCTGATTTTATTTTTAGTTATGAGCTCAACAACCGTTTTTGCTGCAAACGGCAACTTGCAAATAGTCAGAAACCAGCAGCGCATTGAAGATCTTAGAGCTTCTCAGGCATCACTAACTGCAAGATATGAAGGAATGGTGTCGAAGATAGCACAGCTTACGGGAAGATTCGATGAGTTTAAACATTTTAATGATAAAATAACAAGCAGTGTTGATGAAAATAGAAACGGAATTAATCGTTTATCTGCAAACCTTGCTAATCTCACAAATACAGTTAAGCAGCTTGCCGATAAGATTAAGGCATTGGAATCCGGAATAAACAAAATTCAGCTGCTGTTTCAATCATCGCAAATTAAACCAACATCCTCACCCGAAAAGAATTTGAGCGGCGGTCCGGTTAAAATACCGTCAAAATTATTAGAAGCCTCCAATATAGCAAAAGCGGGGTCGCCAAAAAATAAACCGGCGACGGTTGTTGTTGATGATTACACCAAGGCTGTAGGTTTTTTGAAAAAAAGAGAATACAAAAAATCCTTAAATCTGTTTGACAAATTTATAAAAGAAAATCCTGATGATAAAAGAATTGATCTTGCCTACTTCGGCAAAGGTGAAATATATTTTTCATTAAAACAGTATGACAGCGCTATAATAGCTTACGATCAGATAGTTACCAGATTCCCGCGCTCAGAAAAAATTGCCGATGCAATGTTGAAAGAGGGCATCTGTTTTCTCAAACTTGGTGATTCTATTGATGCAAAATATCTGCTTGAGAAAGTTGTGAAAGGATTTCCCGGATCAGAGCAGGCTAAGTCAGCAAAGAACTATTTGTCAAAAATAAAATAGACAATATTGATAGAAAATATAGACTCTCCGGCTGATCTCAGGAAACTGCGAATTTCAGAACTGGATCTGGTTGCATCTGAAATTCGCGCCATGATAATAGATACTGTTTCAAAAACAGGCGGACATCTTGCGTCTTCTTTGGGAGCCGTCGAACTAACAATTGCGCTCCATTACATATTTAACACACCGCAAGACAAACTTGTCTGGGATATCGGACATCAATGCTACGCTCACAAAATATTAACCGGAAGGAGAAAACGCTTCTCCAGTCTAAGGCAATATGGAGGTATCTCAGGCTTCCCCAACAAAACCGAATCAAAATATGATAGCTTTGGTGCCGGTCACGCCGGCACAGCAATAGCTGCTGCACTCGGAATGATGGCAGCAAGAGATATAAAAAAATCCGATGAAAGAATTGCAGTGGTTGTCGGTGACGGAGCACTCTCAAGCGGACTTGCATGGGAAGGACTTAACAATGCCAGTCAAATAGATTCGGATATTACTATCATAATAAACGACAACGAAATGTCGATATCCCGCTCGTTGGGAGCAATTACAACCTATCTTTCTAAAGCATCTTCCGGAAAAGTCTATACTACAGTTCGCAATGAATTTGAGAGAATTCTCAAAGGAATGCCCGTCTTAGGTGAAACGGTTTTAAAACTGGCACGCAAATTCGAAGTTTCTTTAAAGCTTCTCTCTCCCGGGCTTCTGTTCGAAGAGATGGGCTTCAGATACTTTGGACCAATAGACGGACATAATTTAGAGGATCTTATAAAGATTTTAGGTAATGTAAAATCATTGAAAGGTCCTACTATAATTCATCTGCTTACAAAAAAAGGCAAAGGGTACGACCATGCCGAATTAGATCCGGTCAAATTTCATGGTATAGGAAAGTTCGAAAGTGAAACCGGCAAGACAATGAAAAAACCTGAATCATATTCGGCCGCCGCAGGAAATGTGTTATGCGAGCTTTTTAAAAAAGATCTCGATTCAGTGGCAATCAGCGCCGCAATGCTTGAAGGAACCGGCATAGCAGAACTAAAAAGGCAGTTTCCGGAACGGGTTTTTGATGTAGGAATAGCTGAACAGTTTGCGGTAACATTTGCCGCAGGATTGGCTGCCTCCGGCGCATATCCGTATGTTGCCGTCTATTCAACATTTCTTCAAAGAGCTTATGATTCAGTGATACATGATGTGGCCATTCAAAATCTTCCTTTGACTTTGCTGATTGACAGAGCAGGAATAGTTGGTTCAGATGGAGCAACGCATCAAGGTGTGTTTGATATCTCATATCTTCTTCCAATACCCAATATGATACTGATGGCTCCTGCCGATAAAGATGAACTTGTCGAAATGATTAAGATCACAAAACAAATTAAAGCTCCGGTGGCAATTCGTTATCCACGCGGTGAAGCATTGTCACTTGACATCAAACATGACAAAATAATGGTAGGATATGCATCCATAGAAAGAGAAGGAAAGGACATAGCACTATTTGCATGCGGCGCAATGCTTAAGAATACCCTTGAGGCAGCCGATATTCTTTCTCAGAAAAGGATAAACGCAACCGTTGTTAATCTGAGATTCATCAAACCTATCGATAAAAAGTTAATAATAAGAACCGCAACGAATGTAAAAGCCATAGTAACAATAGAAGAAGGCAGCAGAATTGGCGGAATTGGACAGCTAATATCCTCTATTCTTGCCGAAAACAGATTAGAGAAGCCGATAAAAATAATTGCGATAGATGATAAATTTATACCTCACGGAGAGCAAAATCTTCTTCGGTCATTAGCCGGCCTGGATGCAAATTCAATAGCAAAAACAGCGCTATCCTGCCTCGTCGGGATCAAGTCTCAAGAGCCTGCATAAATAAAGCCGCCCAAAAGCGGCAAGATAAAACATAACGAGTTGGAAAATCTTTAAACAAGTCTATGGCAGGTATTAAAAAATTTATGATAAATATGCAAGCCCTGCGTGCCAAGGGTCTCATTCTTATCAAATCAGCCCTTAGAACCAAAGACATTTTTTAGTTCAAGGAAATCCGCTATCCCTTGTTCCATGATTTGCATCATATCATCTTCCGAAAGCCCGAGACGTTCCGTAATTTTATCATCTGCATCATAGTAAAGTCCATCTGTTGCTGTAGAAAGCCCTGAAAGCATTACAAGAATATCTGCCAAAGAAACAATTTGAAGAAGCCTATTCTCCGGCTCTAAATATGGAGTATGATGCAGCCCGGCGGTTTTTACAAACTCTTCGGGAAAATTCCATTTTTTTAGAAGCATCTCGCCAACCTCTTGGTGGGTTATACCGAAATATTCCGATTCAAGTTCATCAAACGTTTTACCTGAGGCAAGAATTTTTTCTATTTCACTCTCAGCCTCACTTAAAATGCGACCTAAAACGATTTTTCCTATATCATGAAGAAGGGCGCATTCAAACGCTAAATTCTGATCTTCTGATATTTTTTGCGCTATAAGTTTAGCAAAAACTGCAGATGCTATTGATTCTTCATGCAATTCATTTTCACGTTCACTATACCCCCTTTCCTTTTTAAGATGCGATTCAGACATTTTCATGAGAGAAATATCCTTCAGCTGCATATTTCCGATAAGTGTTAAAGCCATTTGCAATGTTTTTATCTGACCCGAAGCCCTGCAATAATAAGGTGAATTTGCTATTTTAAGAATCGCTGCCGTTGCAAGGGGGTCATATTTCAACTCCGCCTCAAGTTCCTCAGCCGATATTAGAGGATTATCAAGAAGTGTCACAATCGTCATATATGTTTTTGACATAGGCTTTATATTATCTATCTCTTTAATGGCTCTTTTTCTTCTAATGGCGCGCTTTATTTTGCTCACAATTCAATCTCCTTACCACGGACTCGAACAGATGTTTTGCCGGTTGCCAAATCTAATCTCAGAGTTCTGCTGTCATGACCGCCAAGCATTGATGCATTTAGTCTGACACCGTTTTTTTTAAAAAGTGCTTCAAGCATGGCAATATTTCTTTTTCCTATTTCAAATATTGTAGCAGCATTCATAAGCGATGCACATCCTGCCGCCACAATTCTAAGTCGCTCTTTTTTTGCGCCGAGAGTGTAGCATTTTTTAAATAGCAGCGGAACACCTGAGTCAACATATTGAAACAGATTTTTTCCTGTACCGGATGGTTTGGGAAGCATAGCGTGCAGCATTCCTCCCACCCTGACTACAGGATCGTAAATAACAAGCCCTAAGCAGGATCCCAACGCATAAGTAATGATAGCATCAGCAGATTTGTCGGATACCTTCAGATCAGAAATCTTAACTATTTGAATCATTTTATTACCTTGTCTTCGATTGCGTTATTAAATTATCTTACGTACCAAAACAGCTTTCAGCAAAAAAGGTACTCACTTGTTGTCAACGGTAATTGAGAATTCCGCAAAACATTAGCAACGCCTTATCATTAATCAAAACCGTCCGTTTCTGCTGGATATATTATATTAGAGACAGCTTCATAGCAAGCCTACTGTTTGATTTCTTTCTCGTTCGCTCTCAGCCGCGGCGATAATAGCAGCGTATGAATGCAGACAGTGCAACGAAGGATAAGTTACACTAACGAAGCAATCATATGTTATAGTATTGCCGTCCACAAATCTATGCTTTATTTTGTCTGTAAGTTTGGTCGTTCTATAAAACTATTTCGGCTGATGTTTTGCAACCTTGCCTTCAACGATAAATATAACATCCTCGGCTATGTTTGTTGCAAGATCGGCAGTTCTTTCCAAACTATTGGATATGCTTAAAAGTCTGAGCGAACGCTCAATAGTTTTTGGATCGCCCCCCATAAATGTTATTAATTCACGCAAAATTTGATCCCTCAAAGCATCAACGGTATCATCACGATCTAAAACATCTTCGGCAACATCGGAATTCTCTTTTATAAAAGAATTGATACTATCATTTAACATGGAGACCGCAATTTCTCCCATTCTCGGTATGTCGATTAGAGGTTTTACCTGAGGGCGTTCTATCAAAAAGAGAGCATTTTTGCATATTTTAGATGCTAAATCGCCGATACGTTCCAGATCACTGTTTATTTTCATTATCATCAATATTGTTCGCAGATCTTTTGCCATTGGTGAATATTTTACAATTAAGGTTAAACAAAGTTTATCTAATATGAGCTCCCTTCTATCAGATTCAGGTTCGTGCTCTGTAAGAATCTTTTCCAGCATACTTTTATCTTTTTTTAACAGCCCCACTATGGAATCTTTAATCATATTTTCAATAAGCCATGCATATTTTACCAGTTCCCTTTTTGCTCCTATTATCTTTTTTTCAAGCATATCTTCTCCTGATTTATCCAAATTTTCCGGTTAGATACTCTTCGGTTCTTTTATCTTTCGGCGTTGTAAACAGATCGCCGGTTTTTCCAAATTCAATCAATTCACCCGAGTACAAAAATGCCGTATAATCGGATACTCTTGCTGCCTGGGCAATGTTGTGCGTTACAACTATTATTGTAACGGAATGTTTGAGCTGATGTATCAGTTTTTCAATATTCGAGGTTGCTTTTGGATCAAGCGAAGCGGTTGCCTCATCAAGCAGAAGGATATCAGGTTTCATTGCCAATGCTCTTGCTATGCATAGCCTCTGCTGTTGTCCTCCGGATAAAAATGTTCCCCTTTTGTAAAGATTATCCCTCACTTGTTCCCAAAGATCGGCCTTGATAAGCGATTCCTCGACAATTTTATCCGATTCCGATCTTTTAAGTTTTATGCTGTTAAGTTTATAACCGGCTATTACGTTGTTATAAATGTTCATTGTCGGAAACGGATTAGGGTTTTGAAACACCATTCCGATTCTCCTTCGTATGAGCATTGGTTCAGTCGCATAAATGTCTTTATCGGATAATAAGATTTTGCCTTTTACAAACGCCTCATCCGCCAATTCGTGCATTCGGTTTATGCATCTCAGCAATGTTGTTTTGCCGCAGCCGGATGGACCTAAGATAGAAATGGCACGGTTTTTTTTAAATTTTAGATTTATATTATTTAGAATGCAGATTGTGTCGTAGTAAGCATAGAAGTTTTCTATTTTCAGTATGTCGTTTTCCATTTATGCTCCATAATTTTAGATAGTAAGTTCAAAGCAGAGACCATGATGATTAAAATAAGTGATGCTCCCCATGCCTGCTTTTGCCAATCTGAAAACGGGCTTGTGGCGTAGTTAAAAATTAAAAGCGGCAAGGAGTTGACCGGCTTGGTAACATTAAGGTTCATAAACGGATTGCCGAATGCGGTAAAAAGCAACGGAGCCGTTTCACCCGCTACTCTCGAAATACTCAATATTATACCCGTTATTATGCCTGAGGACGCAGCCGGTACTATTACCTTCATAACAGTTCTGTAATATGGAGTTCCAAGTGCAAGAGACGCTTCCTTTAGCGAATCGGGGACAAGTTTCAATGAGTGATATGTTGATTTTATAATCATAGGAAGCATCATAATGGCCAAAGCCACACTTCCCGATAGTGCAGAAAAACTTCTCAGCGGTAACACGATCCAAAGATAACATACTATACCTATAACAATTGAAGGTACGCCTTGAAGCAAGTCTGTCAATGAGCTGACGACAGCGGCAAGTTTACTTTTTTCGAACTCTTTCATATAAATTCCCGTAAACAGAGCAAGAGGGATAGCTATTAGTGCTGCTATGCCGATTAGCTCGGTTGTTCCGACAATAGCATTTGATATTCCACCCGTTTCTCCAACCGGTTTGGGCAGGGATGTGATAAAATGCCAATTGATTTCCGCAGCTCCATTACGAACTATATAAAATATTATAAAAAATAGCGGCAAAATTATTGCTATTGAAAAAAGTGCCACTATTACCGTAAATAATTTATCCTGAATCTGTCTAATTTTTAGTCTTTTTTCCATATCGCTCACTTTTTTACAGTCATTCTTTTCATTATTCTATTCCCAATCGCATTGACAATGAATGATATTATAAATAGCAGCAAACCGATTTCAATCAATGATGACAGATAAAGATCTCCTCTTGCTTCAGTAAATTCATTTGCTATCACACTTGCCATACTGTTTGCAGGACTAAAGATATTTTTTGGAATTATATTAGAATTTCCTATAACCATTGTAACAGCCATTGTTTCACCGAACGCCCTTCCGAAAGCCAGCAGAATGCCTGAAAATATTCCGCCTGATGCATACGGAAGAATAATATTTTTTATAACCTCAAATCTCGTTGCGCCCATAGCAAAGCCGGCCTCTTTTAAATCTTGCGGTACAAGTTTTATCACTTCGCTTGCCATGCTTGATGCAAAAGGGATTATCATAATTGCAAGAATGATTGATGCAGTAGCAACACCAACCCCGTAAGGAATAAATCCCAACTTTATTTCAATTGAGCGAACAATAGGAACCAGCACGAATAATCCCCAAAATCCGTATATAATTGAGGGAATTCCCGCAAGTAATTCTACTGAGAATTTAAGCAGACCTGATAGCCACCCACTTTTTAAATAAAGTGAAAGATATATTGCACTGGCAAATGAAAATGGGATACTGATCAAAAGCGCAAGAAAAGATGTCGAAAGTGTTCCTATAATAAAAGGCAGTGCGCCAAACTGTCTTGCCGCCGGATTCCAGGCGCTGCTCCATATAAAATTCAGACCGAATTCATTGATAGATTTCCATGAACCAAACAGAAGACTTATAAAAATACCCATCACAATAGATACAGAAGTTATAGCAGCAGTAACCAGAAAGAATCTAAATAATGTTTCCTTTCTGGTTATTGAAGAACCTTGTTTATCAAGGTTCTTCAATCTGTAATCTTTGCAGGATATTTCTGCTTGTGTCATCTTATAATAGGTTTACCATCGTATGTCATTGATTGGAGTATGTTATCTACCGATTTCACAACATTTTTCGGGAGAGGAGAATATTCTAACGGTTTCGTGTATTTTTGACCGGCATGAGTCATCCACCAGATCAGTTTTACAAAGGCTTTGGCCTTAGCTCTTGATCTTCCCAGATAATGCTGTTCCTGATAGACCAAAAGCCAGGTCATGCCTGCTATCGGATAGCCGTTTGGCGACGCTGTATCGGTCAAAGATACTCTGGTATCGGCAGGAATCTTTATATTTGCCGCAACGGTTACGGAAGCCAACGAAGGATAGACAAAATTTCCGTAGCTATTTCGCAGATAGCCCATAGGCATATTATTTGAAGACGCATAGATTAATTCAACATATCCAAACGCACCCGGTATCTGTTTTATCAAACCGGCAACACCTGCGTTGCCTTTACCTCCAATGCCTACCGGCCACGCAACCGATGTATCGCGCCCGATGTTTTTCTTCCAGTCTTTGCTGATCTTTGAAAGATAATCGGTAAATATAAAGGTTGTTCCGCTGCCGTCTGATCTGTGAACAACAACGATATTTTCTGCAGGGAGATTCAAATGAGGATTTATAGATTTTATTCTCATGTCATTCCATTTTTTTATCTTTCCCAAGTATATCCCGGCAATGATTGCAGGAGTTAATCGCAGTTTCCCCTTAACATTAATATTATATGTCATAACTACAGCACCTAAAGCAGTAGGAATATGCAGCAGCTTGGCCGGAGCTTTCGACATTTGAGCATCACTCATAAATGCATCAGATCCGCCGAAATCGATTGCTCTTGCAATAATCTGGCGCTGACCTGCTCCTGAGCCGACAGCCTGATAATTTACCTTTATCCCTGTCATATCGTGGTATACATCAAACATTTTTGAATAAAGCGGATAGGCGAAAGTTGATCCGGCCCCAACGAAACCGATATCATTTGCATAGCCTTTGACACTTATAATCATCAAAAATGCCGCTAAAATCATCTTAAATTTCATAAACTCCTCCATTCTATTTTTAAATGTTGCAACATTTAAAAGAATGATACACTATAATTATTAGTTTTTGATAAAGAAATTGTTAAGATTGTGTTAAAAATTTTCTGCTGCATCTTTTAATCGATTTCAGGCAGTTTAAGTATAAATTTAGTACCTCTGCCCGGACTGCTTTTTAATGCTATAGTTCCTCCAAACAGAAGTATAATATGCTTGACTATCGATAATCCGAGGCCGGTTCCTTCTGCAGTCTTTGAACGGGATCTGTCAACTCTGTAGAATCTTTCAAAAACCCTTTCCGTTTCATGTTTAGGTATCCCTATGCCCGTATCTTCAACGATAATTTTTATTCCGTCCGTTTCTCTGGTCATGCTTATTACTATTCTCCCTTTATTCGTATACTTCACTGCATTGTCAATTAAGTTTATCATAAGCTGATCGAACTTGTACGAGTCAAGATTAACAATCGTCAGATCGTTGTCAACTTTTGTTTCGATGGAGATTCCCTTTTTTGACGCTTTATCTCTGAAAAGTTTTACTATATTATTAAGTCCCTCCTTTATATCAACCGACTCTGTCGATATGGATGCTGTTTTGTCTTCAATTTGGGAAAGAATAAGCAAGTCGGCTACAATATTGGTTAATCTATCGGTATGTTTTTCTATAATCTCCAGATAATGAAGTTTATCTGCATTACGCTCTTCATCTTTAAGTGTTTCGGTAAATCCTTTAATTGCGGCAAGCGGAGTTCTCAACTCATGAGAAACATTGGCAACAAAATCATTTTTTACCTGCTCTAAGTTTCTTATTGACGTTATATCATGAAGGATAATCATTATTTTTTTGTCAGGCAGTACCGCTGTAGCATAATTATAGATTTTCTCACCAATCTTCAGCTCAGTATATTTTCTTTCTTTATCAGATAATATTTTTTCAATTGCTTCGTTAATATTTTTATCGCCGGCAAGTTCCCAGTAGCTTCTGCCGATAACATTATTATGTCCCGTAAGTTTAAGAAAACTTGAGTTTACAATTTCGATTTTGTCATCTTTTAATACAACAATTGCATCAGCTATTGTTCCTATAATAGTTGTGAGTTCATCCTTCTGACTGGAAACTTCACCAAAAAGCTTTTTTATCTGATCTGCCATATTGTTAAAGCTGTCAGCTAAAATTTTTATTTCTCCGCGATTTTTAGTTATGATTTGTGTATCAAATTTGCCTGAAGCAACCTTTTTGGCACCATTTGCCAGATTTTTTAGATCAAAGGCTATATTTTTTGAAAAGATAAAAGAGAGCAGAAGCGAAAGAGAAAGCGCTATCAGGGTAATCTGCACGATTTGTACTTCAAAATCATCAATAAGAAATTTTATCGGTTTGAGCGGGTGACTTACGCGAAGCACTCCCACAACTCTATTATGTTTTTTTATCGGAACGGCAACATAAAACAGTTTCTTGTTCAAAAACATGCTAAATCTCACTTCCCGACCCGTTTTTCCTTTTAATGCAGATATGATTTCAGGTTTATCGCTATGATTTTTTATCAGGTTTTTGCCTTTTTCCGAATCGGCAATCACTTTTCCATCAGTGCTGATAATAGTTATTCTAATCCGGGTTTTTCTACCGATTCTTTTAATAATAGATTCAACTGCTTTAAAATTCTTGTTTAAAAATGCCGGCTCTATGTTTGTGATTATGATAAATGCGCTATTCTTAAGTTCGGCAGCTTCCTGGTTAAGAAAATAGGTCTTTATCGCTCCAAGTGAAAGAACAAGCGACAATGCAGCAAAAAGCAGAACGGTTACCGCATGACTGGAAAATATTCGGGAAAAGAGCGATCTACCGATTGACAAACTTATACCCTATACCTCTCACATTTTTAATCATATTCCCCGCCTCACCAAGCTTTTCTCTCAAATGTCGTATATGAACATCAATCGTTCTATCTACAACAGCTTTTTGATTGCCCCATAACTCGTCCAAAATCATTTCTCTTGAGAAAACTACTCCCTCACGCTTGGCTAAGATGGTTAATATTTTGAATTCTGTGGCTGTCAGTTCTACTAACTTCCCGTTTACATAAATTTCACACGCATCTTCATCAATACTGATAAGTCTGTTGTGTTTATCGGGTTCATGTTTGACTCTTCTCAAAACCGACCTTATTCTTGCAGTAAGTTCTCTTGGCGAAAACGGTTTTGTGATATAATCATCGGCACCAAGCTCAAGACCAAGTACCTTGTCGATTTCCTCACCTCTTGCGCTAAGCATAATAATCGGAATAGTGCTATAAACATCATCTCTTTTTAAAAATTTACAGATCTCATATCCATCCATATCAATAAGATTAATATCCAAAATGATGAGATCACAATGCTCTTTTGTGAGAAATTCAAGTAGATCGTTTGCATTTGAAAACAGCTCAGGTTTAAAGTTTGCTTTTGTAAGTGTAATCGAAAGTAGCTCCAAAATATCAGGCTCATCATCGACGACTGCTATGACAGGTTTCATATCACTCCAATTTATTTTAAGATACATTATGATTATGCTCATATTCAGCATTATTTCAACAAAAAAGTTTACAATCAAAGATTTATAATTCTCGTCCGATTGCTGACTGCCAAAAAGATACAGGAACAAAGGCAAAATTGTATCAAACATAAATGTGAATTAGTCGAGGGTAATTCTATATAATTCCAGGCGTTTCAAATTGAGAATCCGATTCCGCCGGTAGAGCACAAACTACCGGAAGCAAAATTCAGAAAGCTGCACTTTAAAAGAAAATCTAAAAAATAACTTTTGCTAATATAACGTTAATGGATCGGCGCAAGTTAGTACTTTTTTTGATCTTTTCTTTCTCCTATACCAAGCTTTTTCATTTTTCTGTAAAGTGTGGCAAGGTCAATATCAAGATCCTTCGCAACATCTTCCTTGTTATGGTTGTATCTTGTTAGCTTTTCTAATATGATCTGCCTTTCGTAACAACCAATACGGTCCCTTAATGAATCACTATTGAGAAAATCTTTATTCCTTAACTTTTGAGGTATGTCTTCAATGCTGATAATATCCGAATTGCATAAAACTACAGCTCTTTCAATAATATTTCTCAGTTCCCTTACGTTGCCGTACCATGGATAATTCATCAGAAACTCCATAGTTTCTTTATCAACACCTTTTATGTGCTTGTTGTTTTCACTGTTGAATGTCTCTATAAAATGCTGGACAAGAAAGGGAATATCTGTTTTTCTATCTCTTAAGAGAGGTATGCTCAGCTCAATAACATTTAGACGATAATAAAGATCTTCTCTAAATTTCTCTTCTTTAATCATTTTTTCAATATTTTTATTTGTAGCAGAGATTACCCTTATATCAACTCTTCTGGGTTTTGTGTCGCCTAACGGCATAACATCTCCGCTTTCTATTACTTTGAGTAGTTTTGCCTGCACCGTAAGGGGCATATCTCCAATCTCATCAAGAAAAAGTGTTCCGCCGTCAGCCATTGCAATAAGACCAATCTTATTGACACTGGCTCCCGTAAATGCACCTTTCCTGTAACCAAAAAGCTCGCTTTCAAGCAAACCTTCAGGTATCGCAGAACAGTTTATGGATATGAAAGATTTATCTCTTCTGGGACTATTGTAATGAATTATCTCTGCTATCATTCCCTTACCCGTACCGCTTTCTCCAAGAATCAGAATATTGCTCTTGGTTGGAATCACTTTTTCAAGTGCATCAAAAAAACTCATCATCTCGGGAGATTTATATACAAACTCCTTGCATCTTAATTGCTGACTGAGCTGCCTTCTTAATGCCTGATTCTCAAGCGAAAGTCTCCTATGATCAAGCAATCTCTTTATTCTTATTTTAACATCTTCATTGACAAACGGCTTTACAATATAATCGGATGCTCCTACTTTCATTGTTTCTACAGCGTTATCTACCGATGCGTATGCAGTCATTATTATTACAATTAATGACGGTGAAATTTCTTTGGCCTTTTTGAGCAGCCCTATCCCATCCATTCTGTTCATTTTCAAATCAGTTAGCACAAGATCGTACCATTTTTCCTTTATTTTCTCTATGGCAACTTCTCCGCTTAATGCTGTATCAACAGAATATCCTTCACTGCTTAACAAAAAATCAAGCGCTCTGCAAATATCCTTTTCATCATCTACGACAAGTATGTTATATTTATTATTTACTTTCATAAATAGGTAACCTCACAATGAAGTTTGCTCCTTTATCGGGCGAACTTTCAACGTCTATTCTGCCGCCATAATTCTTGACTATAGTATAACTAACTGCAAGACCAAGGCCGGTACCTTTATCCTTTGTAGTAAAGAATGGTTCAAATATTTTTTCCAAATGATTTTTGGCTATACCCTGGCCGGTATCCTTAAAGGATATGCTCACCTCCTTATCATTACTTTGCCCTGTTATAATTAGGCTGCCGCCTTCGGGCATCGCATCGGCAGCATTAAGTATCAGATTCATAAAAACCTGCGTTAGTTGATCTTCATCTATATATACCTCCGGCAAGTTATCAGGCATATTCATCTGTATATCTATTTTCTTTGTCCTTCTGTCGTACCTGGTTATATCAATAGTCGATTGAATGAGCTTTTTCACTTCAAAGGATTTTATTTTTGCTGTTTTGCTTTTTGAAAAACCTGACATTCTCAGGACAATAGTGGCAATTCGTTGAATCTGTTTAGATATGGTTTCCAGCGCGTCCTTTGTGAAATCATTATGATCCATATTCTTAAGTATCTGAACATATGACGATATTGATGTTAATGGATTACCGATCTCATGCGCAACACCCATAGAAAGTCTGGACAACGCAGCAAGCTTTTCAGAATGCATCAACTGCTCTTCTGCCTTTTTGAGATCTGTTATATCTTGTATAAGAAGCAATATTGCCTGCTCATCAGGCAAATATAGAGGAGTAGCTGAAATTTGAAAATAGCCCTCTTTATTGCCAAAATCGAGATATAAAACTTCCTGCACATGTTTGTTGCCGGAACTTGTATCATAAATTTTCTTTGAGACATCTCTCCCGTCTTTGAAAAAATCAAGAGTAAAATTTTTTATCCTTTCTTTTGAAAGCCAGTCGTTCATAACTTTGTTATGCCATATCATCTTTTTGCTATCATCAAAGATGCATATTCCTGCACGAATTGAACTTATGAGAGCATGAAGCTTTTCTTTCTCAGAGCTAAGCTCAACTGTTCTTTCGGAAACTAACCTTTCAAGTTTTTTTGCCTGTTTTTTAACTTTATCCATATAAAGTGATTTTTCCTCTGCCTTTATTCTCTTTCGGTTAATTATTATTACAATAAGAGCAATTATGCCGGTAACAAAGAAAATAAAAATAATCAGGATGGAATAAAACTTCATGCTCTGCTTTATATTCTCAGTAACTTCAGAGTATGGGATTGATACACACACTATCCAGTTTGGCCGGACAACCTTTATTCTCGAGAACGCAACAAGTTTATCTTCTCCGTAAGGAGTGATGTATGTCTTGTAGCCAATATCCTTGGTTTTTAATATCTCTTTCTCTGTCTTGAACGATTGATGGCATTTATAGCATGATTTGTCAGCCTTATATATATTTCTACCAATCATTTCAGGCTTGGTTGGATGATATAAAAGCGTACCATAACCGTTCATCATCCATGCATAACCGCGCCTCCCTGATTTTACGGGCTTTAAAAACCTTTTAGATATATCATGAATACTTATTTTAATTAATAGGCCGCCGGCAAATTTGCCGCTTTTATCCACGATAGGGGTGATAAGATATAAATTTTTGCTTCTCTTTAACATATCAGGAAAAAGTATCCCGCCACTTTTTAGGCTACGAAACTTTGCCATTAAAAATTTTGTAATGTTAACACCATCAAATCTATTTTTTGAGCAACCAATGATATCTCCTTTGCTGCTGAATACTGTTACTTCCAAAGGACTTTCTTCGTGAAGTTCAGCAAAGGTATATCCAATAAATTTACACAGCCCTTTGCTGTTTATTCCGCGCAGTCCAATCAGCTTGGCAATGGCAACTGCTTTGTCTTCTGTATGAAATATAAAATCTTTAATTGATCCTGAAACAGCACGAGCTATAAGGAGCTGCTGCCTATTAACCTGTCCTGCTATCTCTGTTTCATAGCTTTTCTGAAAAAATATATTAAGCGTGATGATAAGACTAACAACTAAGATAATAAATACTATGAAGGTTATCTTGAATTTCATTACGTACCTCTATTTACCTGCAGTCTGTATCAAAAATTGACATACCTTTTGTATAATTTGACCCGTCCTCTAAAGAGATTCTACCACATTTTATATATTTTTCACTTTACTCCGCTTTACAAAAAAATCTACATTCAAACAACCGGTGCATAACTCAATGTTTTAAGTGCAGCAATTGGAAATAATGGCCGGATAAGTTTATGCGGAACAACTGCAGCGGAAATCTTACCATAGATGTTTTAAAAAAACGCTCAACGGAAAATTTTAATCATCACAATCGCAATGTTAGATGGAAAAGAACCAAATTTCTGAAAAATCTATAACAAAATAGTATTACCATTGCATACACCTCTAATGTTTTGCGGTATGTCGGTTTTGCTTAGAAAGCTTGCTGTGGCATATCAGGCAGTTTATTGCTGAAAAGGCAATTTTTCCGTTGTGACATTTTCCGCAATATTGTCCGTTTTTAATTGCGTTCATAGTTATGCTGCCTACAGTATATTTAAACGGAAATATTTTTGTATGGCAATTATTGCAGTGAACTCCTATATGTTTTTTATGACTAAATACTGCTTCAAAGTTTCCAGTACCGAATTTTAAAGCATTTTTAGGCATAAAACTACTCATTTTTGGAATCTTTACAGCTCTATCCGATCGCTCAAATCCCCTTACTCCAATATGACAGCGCGCGCACTGTGTCTTGACTGAAAATGCGATCTTTCCATTATGGCAAACTCCGCAGTACCTTCCTTTGCAAAAAGATTTCATATTAAAATTCTTGTTTTTCTGAAGATTTAGTGCTCTAGTATTAAATATTGTGGAATGACAGATATTACAGCTAATATGCTCCTTATTTACATGAATTTCGTGGCTAAATATAACAGATTTGACAGGAGCTGTAAATATTATGTCTCCGGGAACTATCTTTCTTCCTGCAGCATACGTAAATGTTGAAAAAAAGATCAAAATACCGAAACTCATAAATATTACCTTATTTTTCATCTGAAACCTCTCTATCGCTTGTGGTATAAAATACATTGGGTTTTGTGCCGACCTCCGGCCTGAGTACCCACACAGCCTTCTGCATCTGATGAACAATTCTGAAAACTTCATCATTGGGATTTGAAAGGTCACCAAAAACTCTTGCCTTTGTAGGACATACTTTAGCACAAGCAGGAAGCTTCATGCCTTTAGAAAGTCGTGCATCAAAACAGAAGTCGCACTTGTCTATCGCATGTCTTTCATCATTAAAGTATCTGGCATCATAAGGACATGCCAGTATGCAAGTCTTGCATCCTATACATTTTTCATAGTGCATCCTCACAATGCCGGTTCTTTTATCCTTATAAGTTGCTTCAACGGGGCAGGCACGCACACAAGGCGGATTGTTGCACTGCATACATAACATAGGTATAAATTCTCTTTTCAATCCGATAGCGTTTTTTTCATATCTCTCAAGAATGGTGGTCCTGTAGCCGTATCCGGGTACATTATTTGTTTTCACGCATTCTTTCATACACTCTCCGCAATCTATGCATCTATTCTGTCTAATAAGCATAGTATAATGCGGTTTATATGGATATTTTTTTCTATATTCTTCGGTTGAGGCAAATGCCCCTTTCAAATTGGAAACTACCGAAAGAAAACCTCCGCCGACAGAAACACCGGTTATTGCCAGACCTAATTTCAAAAACTCTCTTCTTTCCATTTTAGTAATCATTTCCACACCTTCTCTAATGGATCTATGCCGAATTTATGGCCTTTAAAAGGACCCTTGAAAACCTTTTCTCCAAAAAGAAAAGCAATAATTGCTATACCTAAGCCTCCAATGGAAATTGCAATTTCATATATCGTGGGAACATAACTAACCAATCCCGAAAATTCCTCTACATTTATTCCGTGAAGAACCGGAACTACCTGTCCAATCATTACAAGATCGTATCGCATAAAAAATATGCCGATTATCATCAAAATTGAGGCATAAAAGAGCTTGTTCATATTCATAAAGCGTGATTTGATCAATATAATAAAAGGAATTATCATGCCGATAAGAATTTCAATTACTAAAAAGTTGAAGGCATAACGGCCATCAAGCATGGAAAAAATCGCAAGCCTTTTATCTTCACCTCCTACAAGTCCGGTAAGCACCTTCCATATTTCAAAAAAGATAAGAATCGCAATCATCAATGCAGCCAGCTTGCCGACAGACTGAAGCGCCTTCTCCATTTGTTTATCTATCTTTTCGTTATTTATTTTATAACCAAGCCACGTAAAGATCACAATGGCGGCGCACCCTGACATTATCGCAGAAGCTATAAAATATATTGGCATATACGGCCCATACCAGAAATCTCTACCGTGAAGCATACCAAAGATTGCACCGAGATTGCTGTGAGCCGAAATTCCGAAAATCAAAGCTGTGAGGCCGAGATATGCTGCAGGTTTGTGCTTTTTCAGCAGCAGAAAGATAAATTCTAATATCATAAAAACCAGATAGGCACCGTAAAGAGCTCCCATCCACCAGATATTTGAGCTTAAATTAGGAGTAATCATGTAGTATATCATGTGAAGCGGTTCATCAAGATCGAATAACATTACAGAAAAACCGGCAAAGATTGTTACAATGCTTACAAACACAGCTCTTGTGGCAATTGGCATAAATTGCTTTATTCCAAAAACATGACCTATAGACGAAACTATACAAAGACCCGTAGAAGTAACAACAAAGAAAATATAAGTAGATATAAGCAGACCCCATGAAGCTTCTCTGGTAAGACCGTACGCTTCTCTGTATCCCATATTTACTGCATTGACACCAAACATTCCGGCCGCATACACCATTAAGAATCCCATTATTAAGAGAAAAAAGTAAATCTTGCCGCCCGAGAGTAAACTATCAATATCTTCATGCAAATTACGAAATACCGATCCGTTGATTGAACGAACTGCGTCCCATATATATATTGCTTTCGCCTTTTTAGTTTTTGCCATTTTTTATCTCCCGATAGCTTTACGCTTTAACATCTTGTAAATCTTCCACCGTTTCAGCCTTTTCACTGTGAATTGAATCCGCTACACTTCCCGCTATCCATCCTGTGATGGCAGCACCAAGTATAAAGACTGCTGCAGCACCTATCACGCCCGCAATCATCGAAACAGCTATAAGAATTCTTGCAAATAGTGTGAATTTGACAGGAATTCCAAATAGCAGCCCGGCAAGTTTTAAGCCAATAACACCTCCTATAGCTAATCCTGATAAAATCCCTACCAGCGCAAACAAGCTGATACCTATGCCGGCTCCAACATAAAGCCCTTTATTAGCAAATGTTCGTTTCATTTTAGATCTCCTCATTTTGTAATTGCTCCTGTTCTTGACATTCTCAATAGATACAAACCGCTCTTCAAAATGATGTTCACCTTTTTCATATACCACACCTCCTTGTTAGGTAATTACACCTGCAAAATGTCGTGTACTTCATTTTCACTTTTTTTAGGTCTCGCAATTCTGTCCACTGCCGTACCAACCAACCATCCGAACAATGTACAGAAAGATATAAAGAGCAGACCGCTAATGAATATACCGATAAGCATAAACACTCCGACTATTATTCCTGATGAGAGAGTGGGTTCTACGGGCATACCGAATAATGCTCCCACTAAACTTAGACCAAGAGCTCCGCCCATAAAAGAACCCGGCAGCAGACCAAAAATTACAAATAATGTTAAACCTATTCCTCCGCCTATGTAGCTAAACTTATCTGCCATTTTTGTTTTCATCTTCCAACCTCCTTTTCTCCCTCTTTTTATTTCATTAGCATTAGAAGCAATAGTTGTTCCATTGAGTAGTACCTTAAAAAACTCTACAAGAATAAGGCTAAGCTGTGCAAAAGCACTCGCATCTTTGCAAATTAATTCGCAAAAATGCAAAAAATATCTCTCATAAGCTGCAATAAATTGAACTGACAGCGGTTTAAGTTTTTGGGTCACCCTCGCGATAATAGTTTCTTTCAAAATGGAAGTAACGGATTTGATTATTCAGGAAGGATAAAGCGCTCTTACTCACGATATCTGCATCGAGCAAGCTCCCGGGAAAAGGAAAGCTTACCGAGTTTGATTGGGAATACGTACCAATATCTGAATATATGGAGTGCCGTTATAATACAAACAGGATTCACTCCGCACTGAGCCGCTGCACTCCAAAAAATATTATAGGGAGGATTAAAGAAATACGCTTAACTGTTTGTTTGCGGAAAAAAGGTTGACAGATCAGTTGTCAAAAAAATGACAGATTATTATTCATTATTCTCTCATGATCTGCGAAAAGAACAAGAAAGTGTTCAAAGTAGAAAAAAATTGCAACCGGCAGAAAAGACTCTGAAACAGGAAATTATTTTGGAGTAAGCCCTCAGGCAACAACAAACATACTTACAAAAGTTAAAAGTGAGATTCAAGAATCAGATGAATTAAAAAAGAGGGCAGTTGATATTAATGTATATTGTAGAAGCTGTTGATAAACTCCTATTTGTCATTGAGAGCACCGAAAGGTGCGCGGCAATCCCTTTATTGTCAACGTTTTTTGAGATCGCCGCGCTTCGATAGCAATGACCTTCCTTCTTTTGTCACTGCGAGGCCGCAGGCCGTGGCAGTCTCATTAGATTGCTTCGATACAAACAGGCTACTAAAACCACACCATCTTCGTCAGACGCCAAGATTAGCAATTCGTTACCAATTGTATGTTGGGCGGCCTCTTTAGGGCACGCAAGTATCTACAATTCTTTTTCTTCCAGCCAGCTTAGTATCCTATCTGCTATCGTTCTCCATCCGGCCTCTAACATCATATTATGTGCTATATCCGGAAATA